>JBHEMN010000069.1:0-17518 GCA_046262575.1 Jatrophihabitantaceae bacterium | reverse complement strand
CCGACCGCGATCAGCAGTTCGCGAACAGCCGCTTCGGCACGTTCGAGGTCGACCCGGCCGGACGGGCGGGTCACGCTGGTCCCTGACCGCCGCCCTGGCCCGGACGGCCCGGCTGGTCGTACGGAGAATCCGGCGGCGGAGCATAGCCACCGTAGGGCGCGGTGGGTTCGGGCTCCAGACCCGGCAACGCCTTCCCCGGCCCGTTGGGCGAGCCGTTGGCTGACCCGTTCGCGGGGACGGACCTTCGCGTCGACGGCGGGATCTCGATCGGCGGACGATCGCTGGGCGTGCGCTTTCCGAAGCCGGCGAACGTGTTGTGTGGCGGCCGCTTGCGCACCGGGGCGAGGATCCGCTCGAGTTCCGGCTTGGCCAGCGTCTCCTTCTCGACCAGTTCAAGCACCATCGCGTCGAGCACGTCGCGATAGTGCGTGAGGATCTCCCAGGCCTCGTCGTGGGCGCCTTCGATCAGGTCGCGGACCTCGCTGTCGATGCCAGCGGCAATCTCCTCGGAGTAATCGCGCTGGTGGCCGTAGTCGCGACCCATGAACGGTTCGGCGTCTCCGGTGCCGTATTTGACTGCACCCAGCTTCGAACTCATGCCGAACTCGGTGACCATCGATCGGGCCAGGCTGGTCGCCTTCTCGATGTCGTTGGACGCGCCGGTCGTCGGCTCATGGAACACGAGCTCCTCGGCGGCGCGGCCACCGAGTGCGTAGACGAGCTGGTCGAGGATCTCCGAGCGCGTCTGGGTGTAACGGTCCTCGAGCGGCAGGACGAGCGTATGGCCGAGCGAACGCCCACGCGGCAGGATCGTCACCTTGTGCACCGGATCGAGGTTGGGCATCGCCCACGCGGTGAGGGCGTGGCCGGCCTCGTGGTACGCGGTCACCCGCTTCTCCTTGTCGCTCATCGCCCGCGTCTTGCGCTCCGGTCCGGCAATGACGCGGTCGATCGATTCCTCGAGCGCCTCAGTGGTAATCAAGCGGCCGTTGTTGCGAGCCGTCAGCAGGGCCGCCTCGTTGATCACGTTCGCCAGGTCGGCGCCGGTGAAGCCAGGCGTGCGGCGCGCGATCACGCCCAGGTCGACGTCCTGCGCGAACGGCTTGCCCTTGGCGTGCACCTTCAACACCGCTTCGCGGCCCAGAACATCGGGCGGACCGACCGCGATCTGGCGGTCGAAGCGGCCCGGGCGCAGCAGCGCGGGGTCGAGGATGTCGGGGCGGTTCGTGGCCGCGATCAATATCACGCCGCCCTTCACGTCGAACCCGTCCATCTCGACGAGCAGTTGGTTGAGCGTCTGCTCGCGCTCGTCGTGGCCACCGCCCATGCCGGCGCCGCGGTGGCGGCCGACGGCGTCTATCTCGTCTACGAAAATGATCGACGGCGCGTTGGCTTTGGCCTGCTCGAACAGGTCCCGCACCCGGGACGCGCCGACCCCGACGAACATCTCGACGAAGTCCGAGCCGGAGATCGAGTAGAAGGGCACGCCCGCCTCGCCGGCGACCGCCCGGGCGAGCAACGTCTTGCCCGTGCCGGGTGGGCCGTACAACAGCACTCCCTTGGGAATCTTGGCGCCGATCGCTTGGAACTTGGCCGGGTTGGCGAGGAACTCCTTGATCTCGTCGAGTTCCTCGATCGCCTCGTCAGCTCCGGCGACATCGGCGAAGGTCGTCTTCGGGGTGTCCTTGTTGACCAGTTTGGCCTTGCTGCGCCCGAAGCTCATCACCCGGTTGCCGCCGCCCTGCACCTGGCTCATGACGAAGAACAGGACGCCGACGATGAGCAGGATGGGCAGCAGACTGACCAGCAGCGACAGCCAGGTGTTTTCCTTACTGACCTTGGTGTTGAAGTTCAGGGAGCTGTTCGGCGCTACAGCGGCCTTCTCGAGGTCGTTGAAGATCGTCGCCGACGCGTCCGAGGGGTACTGGGTGCTGATCTTGGAATGGCCTTTGAAGGCCTTCTTCAGGGTCAGTTCGAGGCTCTGTTCCTTGTCCTTCTGAACCGCCTTGGTGACGTTGCCGGACGTAATCTGGCTGATGGCCTCGGAGGTGCTCACCCCGTGGTAGTCGCCACCGCTGGACAGCAGGTACGGCGCCACCAGGAAGCCGGTCAGGATCACGGCGGCCCAGAGCCACCATGATCGAAGAAGGCGCTTGCGGTTCATATCGTTTACCACGAACGGCGGGCCGCCCGCGTTCCTCCCACCTCACCGTCGGATTCCCTACGGACGGTACACGTCAGCCGCCGTACACAGACGGCACGAGCCGCCCGATATAGGGCAGATCGCGGTATCTCTCAGCGTAATCGAGGCCGTAGCCGACGACGAACTCGTTCGGGATGTCGAAGCCTACGTACTTGACCGGAACCTCGACCTTGCCGGCCTCGGGCTTTCGCAGCAGCGCGACGATCTCGATGGTGGCCGGCCGGCGGCTGGCCAGGTTCTTCAGCAGCCAGGACAGCGTCAGCCCGGAATCGATGATGTCCTCGACGATCAGCACGTGGGCACCGGTGATGTCGCGGTCGAGATCCTTGAGGATGCGCACCACCCCCGACGAGGTGGTGGCGCTGCCGTAGGAGCTGACCGCCATGAACTCCATGGTCGACGGGCGCTGCAGCGCGCGGGCCAGGTCGGACATGAACATGGCCGCGCCCTTGAGCACGCCGACGAGCAGGGGCTCGCGAGTCGCGTAGTCGGCGTCGATCGCACTGGCCAGCTCGGCGATCTTCTCCCTTATCTGTTCGGCGGATACCACGACGGCTTCGATGTCGGCGTCGAGCTCGGACACTCGGCTACTCCTGCGGATCGCGGGGCTGGGGGGTGATCACGAGCTTTCCAGACGCCCTGGCGACCCGCGCGCCGGGCAGGTCGAGCGGGCCCTGCCCGTGCCAGTCGACGACCAGCGCGTCCAGCGCGGCGAGGTGGACGGCACTCAGCGCTCCGGCGCCGTGGTGCCTGGACCAGGCCTGCAGGGCGCGCCTGCGCAATGCCCGCGGAAGTTCGGCGAGGGCGACGGCATCCAGTGCGTCTTGATCCCGGTCGGAGGTCGGAGGCGGCGCAGCGGCGGTCGCCGCCGTCGCTGCGAGGTGGTCGAGCACGTCGAGGTCGTCGCGCACCAGGGCGGCAGTGCGGGCCAACGCCTCGGCGACGCCGCCCTGCAGCACCTCCTCGAGCAGCGGCAGCACCTCCAGCCGCAGCCGCACCCGCTGGAATGTGGGGTCGGCATTGTGCGGATCGTCCCAGGGCGTGAGGCCGAGTGCGGTACAGGCGGCAAGCGTGCTCGCGCGGCGCACGTTCAGCAACGGCCGCAGGTAGGGTCCGTCGGCCGCGCGCATGCCCGCGATCGAGCGCGGGCCTGAGCCACGGCCCAGGCCGAGCAGGACGGTCTCGGCCTGGTCATCGAGGGTGTGTCCCAGCAGCACGCTGGCGCCGTGGGCCCCCGCAGCCACGTCGAGGGCGGCGTAGCGGGCGGTGCGGGCCGCGGCCTCAGGGCCGCCTTCGGCGCCCACCTCGACAGCCAAGATCGTCACTGGGTCAAGGCCCAGCTGGTAACCGATCGCGGCGGCCCGCGCGGCGCGCTCGGCCGAACCGGGCTGCAGGCCGTGATCGACGGTTACCAGGCCCGCGCGCAGCCCGCGCCGCGGCGCCTCGAAGGCCGTGGCCGCAGCCAGCGCGAGGGAGTCGGCGCCGCCGGAACACGCGACCAGGACCGCCGCGGACGTCGCCGTCGGCTCCGGGAAGGCCTGGGCGAGGGCGACGCGCACGGCACGACGAACCTCGGCGACCGCCGGGTGTGGGCCCATCAGGCGCCCCCTCTCAGCGGTTGCGCAAGGGTGTGCGCCCGCAGGCCGCGGGCAGTTGCACGAATCAGCTCAGGTGTGGACGCGCGCTATCCAGCGCTCGGGTGCCGCGATCTCGGCCTTGGTGGGCAAGGTGTCGCGCGACGTCCAGATGGCGTTGAAGTCGTCGAGGCCGACGCGCTCGACCACCGTGCGGACGAACGCCGACCCGTCGACGTACTGGCGGGTCTTTGCTTCCATCCCCAGCAGCTTGCGCAACAGCCTGTCGAGGGGGTTGCCGCCCTTGCGCCGCCGTTGAGCGAACCGCTTCTCGATCTCGGGCTGGGTCGGGATGACATCCGGCGAGACGGCATTCATCACGTACTCGGCGTGCCCTTCGACCAACGACATGAACCCCGTGATCCGGTCGAGGATCTCGCGCTGCTCGGGGGTGGCGATCACCGCCACCACCCCGGAACCGTCGCCCTGGCCGCGGATCACTTTCACCAGCTCTCCGACGGCGGCGGACAGCCTGCGGCGCATCGCCGCGGGATCGGTCTCGACGGCGTCGGTGAGCGCGGCGACCTCGTCGAGCATGTGCTGGCGCAGCCAGGGGACCGCGGTGAACTGCACGCGGTGGGTGACCTCGTGCAGGCAGACCCACAGCCGGAAGTCGCGGGGATCGACGCTCAGTTGCCGCTCGACCGCGACCAGGTTCGGTGCGACGAGCATCAGCTGCCCGCCGGGCCGGTCGAAGAACTCGAATTGACCAAGCACCTTGCCGGACAGGAACCCGACGACCAGCCCCACTTGGATGCCGGTCAGCCGACCGCCGATGCCCTCGGCCACGCGGCCCATGGCGTTGTCGGCGGCCAGCCTGTCGACGAGCGGGGTCATGACCGTGCGCATGCCGCCGACGTTCGCGTCGATCCAGGCCGAGCGGTCGACGACGCGAGTTACCGCACTGACCGCCGGCTCGCTCAACCGGGTCAGCTCGGCGACGTGCGCGGCGGCCAGCGAGGTCGCCTGGTACAGCTCCCCCACGGTGTCGTCGGCCTCGTGCCGCGAGGCGGTGGGCGGCGCCGGGCTGAAGCGCTTGGCCGCCCGTGCGGCGACGTCCCAGTCGATGAGCGAGCTCATCCGCTCAGCGTACGGGCCGGGCCGCAAGCAGGGCGGCGGCGGGACGTCGGGCCGCATCAGCGGCAGCCGCATCCGGCGAGGGTCGCCGCGATCTGATCGAGTACCGCCTCGGCTGCGCGGGTGGCCTGCACGCCGGGTGGCACCCGGTCGCCGACCAAGGCGAATACGAGCAGCCGGCCGTCGGCGTCGTGGACGATCCCGACAAGCGAGGAGACCGCGGTGATCGTTCCGGTCTTCGCGCGGACGACGCCGGCTCCCCGGGCACTGGGCGAACCCGGTAGGTAACGGTCGGTCAGGGTGCCGCTCCACGCCGCAACTGGCAGCGCCGTGACGATGACGTGCAGGGCCGGGTGCGCGTCGCCCACCACCAGCCGTAGCACACCGGCGAGGGTGGCGGGGCTGACCCGGTCGGTGGCCGCCAGCCCGCTGCCGTCGCGCAGGCCCGACCCCGGGTTGAGCCCGAGGCGAGCGAGCGTCGAGCGGATCGCCGCCGCCGCCCCGGTGAACGAGGCCGGCTTTGCCGCGGCGATCGCGACCTGCCGGGCGAGGCACTCGGCAATGACGTTGTCCGACGTCTGGAGCATCTGATCGACCAGGTGTGTCAGCGGCGGGGACGTGACGCTGGCGAGCACCTTGGCCCCAGCCGGCGCCGTGCCCCGCGTCACTTGGGCCCCCGGGAGGTTCAGGGCCGCGGCCAGCTCGTGGCCGGCGGCGAGATCGGGCGCCGAGCTGCGGATCGTGTCGCCAGGAGCCGCCCGACCGCCGTCGGCCATCACCGCGGTGATGGCCGACGCGTACTCGCTCGGTACGTCCTCAAGCGCCCAGTCCGGAGAGATCGTCGCCCCGGCGAACAGCGAGTTGTCTACGACAATGCGGGCGATGGTCCCCGGGGATGCGGCCAGCGCCCGGCGCAGCTGCGCGGCGAGGTCGCTGATGCGTGCCGCGCCAGGGTAGGCGCCGGGGTGTCCCGCGGTGGCCGCGGTGAGCGTGGGATCCCCCCCGCCGACAAGCACGAGCGTGCCCGCCGCGCCGGCGACCACCTTCGTCAGGATCCGGGCGTTGGGCGCGCGAACGGTGAGCAGCGCGGCGGCGGTGAGCAGTTTGGCCGTCGAGGCGGGCGCAGCCGCGGTGAGCCCCTGCCGGCTGTAGAGCACGGTCCCCGTCGCGGCGTCGACAACCTGGGCGAGCAGCCGGCCGCCGACTGCGGGGTCACCAACCGCCGGTGCGATGGCCGCAGCGACTGCGGCCGGGCGGGCCTGCGGAGCGGCGGCGCCCGGCGGCGCCGTGGGAGGTGGGTCGGTGGCCGACGCGAGCGCTGAGGGCGTCGGGGGTGCGGCTTGGGCCACCGACGCGGCGTGGCGCACCCGGATGTCGTGAGTGACGAGGTACCCGCTGACTCCGGCGGCAGCAGCCAGGACGAGACCGGCCACGATGCCGAGCACCAGGAGCCAAGCGGGACGTGGACGCCGAGGGCTCACGATGGGTCACACTAACGAACAGCGCAGGGACAGCCGGGCATTCGCCGGCGACTCGAGGCAGGGAGCTGACACGGTGGAGTTCGACGTCCTGATCGAGATTCCGAAGGGCAGCCGCAACAAGTACGAGGTCGACCACGAGACGGGACGCATGCGGCTGGACCGCACCCTGTTCACCTCGACGCAGTACCCCGCCGACTACGGCTTCATCGAAGACACCCTCGGCGCGGACGGCGACCCGCTCGACGCGCTGGTCATCTTGCAGGGAGACCCGCTGTTCCCCGGTGTGCTGGTCCGCTGCCGCGCGATCGGCATGTTCCGCATGACCGACGAGAAGGGCGGCGACGACAAGGTACTGTGCGTCCCGTCGCACGATCCGCGCCTGGAGCATCTGCGCGACATCCACCACGTGCCCGAGTTCGATCGTCTGGAGATCAAGCACTTCTTCGAGGTCTACAAGGAGCTCGAGCCCGGCAAGAGCGTCGAGGGTGCGTCGTGGGTGGGTCGGGTCGATGCCGAGACCGAGATCGTCGCGTCGCGGCAGCGCTTGATCGACCACCCGCACTGAGTGCGCCGGCGCGGGTCAGCCGTCGACGGGGACCACAGCCACCGGACGGTAGCGCAGGTAGTTGTTCGGCTGCGGGTTGGCACAGGTGAGACCGACGGCCTCTACCGCGTCGACCCGGACCGTGACGTCCAGCAGGCCGTGCGGCCCGCTGATGCGCACCGTTGACACGCCATCGACGATCTCCGAGGCCGATTCGAAACGTAAGGATCTCCGGAGCCGCAGCGCCAGGTGCTCATAGGTGAACGCGAGCGCCGCCTGTGCGGTCGAAGGCAGTCCGACCCGGCCGCGCAGCAGCGCACCGACGACCTCGTCGGCTTCGGCAGCGGCGACGAACTCCGCTGCGGCAAAGGGCAGCACCCGCCCGTACAACAGACCGGCCGGCAAGACGAGGACGTTGGCTGCGAAACGGTCACCGCCCACATGGCTGCACTCCCACACCCGGCCGGGTCGGATACGGTGTACGGCCGCCGCGACGGGGCGCCCGCGCAACGCACAGCAGGTGTCGTGCTTGCCGTGGGCGCAGACGAGGTAGAGCGGCGCCGGGTCGGGCGTTCCGAACGAGGTGTCCAACGGCAGGGCGAGCAGATCCGCGTCGGCCTCGAACGTGCCCCACCGCAACGATTCCCCCCCGTCCCGGCAGTCGACGAGCGCCCAACTGCGCAGCTGGGCGCGCGGCGTGCGCCCAGGCCGGCGGACCGCCAGCACGCGGGTACCTGCTGCTGCCGCCCGGCGTTCCAGCGCCCGCGCCGTCCTCGCGTCGAAGCGCGAATCGCGCAGGCCGCCGTGCCCCCACGGGCCGGGCTGCTCCACGAGCAGGAGCTGGGCGGCAGGGAACGCGGTACCCAGCATCGCGTCGCCGCGCAGCTGAGCTCGCAGTGCGCACCGGGCAAGCGTCTCGCGGGGGTGGGGGGCCGTCACGGCTGCACCCTTTCACGCAGAGACGAGCACACCTTCGCGCACCAGGTGGCGGGTGACTGTGAGCTGTTCGTCGGCGTCCAGGCCAGGGAGCCCGGTTGGCGTGAAAACGGCCCCGGCGAGCATGGCTTTCACAGCCGCGTCGGCCGCCTGCGGCAGCTCGATCGCGCGGCCGAGCAGCACCAGCCGCAGCCGAGCGCCGTCGCCTTCGACCGCCAACCGCAGTCCGGTGCGCAACCGCAGCGGAGTCTGCCCGACGAGCCGTTCGGCCAGGGCCAGCTGAGCCAGCGGCGCGAGCGGCTCCGGGCGGGTCTGGTGCCGAAGCGTTTCGCCCACGCGGCGGCCGATGTCGGCGGCCTCGACCGCCTCGAGGTGGCGCGCCAGCGCTGCGACGGCTTCGGTGAGGTGTGGCGCGAGCACATCCGGGTCGGCGAGGTCGACGCCCATCGGAAGCGAGGCGCGCAGCGCGGGGTCGCGTTGTGCGGCCTCGAGCAGGTGGCCCAAGAGCTGGTATCGGGTTACCGGATGGATGCCGACCGTGAGGTGGATCGACGTCTGTCCGAGCGCGTTCGCAGCGTGGATCGTTCCCCTCGGTAGGTAGAGGGAGTCCCCCGGTTCGAGGACGGTGTCTATCAAGGGTGGTTCAGCCGCGCGCGCGGCGACCTGCTCGCGGCAGCTCTCCCAGGGCTGACTGGGCAGCGCAGCGTCGATGACCGGCTGGTGGATCATCCACTGCTTGCGACCCGCGACCTGCAGCACGAACACGTCATGCACGTCGTAGTGCGGCGCGAACCCCTGGCTTTGAGGCGGGGTGACGTACGCATTCACCTGAACCGGGTGGCCCAGTTCCTCGGCCAGATCGGTGGCGAAGCCCACCAGCGGCGGCCAGGTGCGGTGCAGAGCCTGCAGGACCAGCGTCGCGCCGTCGGCGATCAGCGCGAGGACCCGGTCGTCGGCTATCTGGTCGCCCACCCCGGCACCGGCTCCGCCCCCGCGCGTAAAGCTTCCCGACGGCAGGACGTTGCCGTCCTTGGCTATTCGCAGAAACGGCGTGCGCATCCCGCGGCGAGACACCAATTCATCGACAGCCGGGGCGTCGAGCAGGTCGTCGAAGTCCCCGGTCAGATCAGCTGCGCGGGTGAGCAGCGGCGCTCGACCCCAGTACGCGGAACCGAACTCGTCGGGCCCGCAGGCGACACAGCGGCGCAACGCCGTGTCACCTGCGGCCTCGCGGGAGATCACCGACTAGGTTCCGCCGGCGCCACCATCACCGGCGCCACCATCACCGGCGCCACCATCACCGGCGCCACCATCGGCACCCGCGTCACCGGCACCACCATCGGCACCCGCGTCACCGGCACCACCGTCGGCACCCGCGTCACCGGCACCACCGTCGGCACCCACGTCACCGGCACCACCGTCGGCACCCGCGTCACCGGCACCACGGTCGGCACCCGCGTCACCGGCACCACCGTCGGCACCCACTCCACCAGTGGTGATGTCATCGTCGTTCATGCTCATCCAAGCTCCTTCGCCGTGTCGGACGGCCGGCTGGGCCGTGGTTACCACGCTTGTCAGGATGCATGGTTACCCGGACAGCTCGCCCCGATAACGCCTAACCGCGCTCGGCCAGGTGCAGCGCGACGATGCCGCCGCTGAGGTTGCGATAGCGCACCCCAGTCCAACCGGCGGCCGCGATCGTGCGGGCTAGCTCCTCCTGCGAAGGCCAGGCCCGGATCGACTCGGCGAGGTAGACGTAGGCATCGGGGTGCGACGCGACCCGCCGCGCGAGCCACGGCAGCGCCCGCATGAGGTAGCGGAGGTAGACGAACCGCCACGGCCGCCACACCGGGCGGCTGAACTCACACACCACCAGCCGTCCGCCCGGTCGCACGACGCGAGCCAACTCGCCCAGCGCCCTCGGTACGTCGGCGACGTTGCGCAGGCCGAAGGAGATCGTCGCCGCATCGAACGCGGCGTCGGCGAACGGGAGGTGCAGCGCGTCGCCGGCGACGAACGGCAGGCGCTTTCGTCGCCGGTTCGCCCGGCCGGCCGCCAACATGCCCAACGAGAAGTCACAGGCAATCGCGTGCGCGCCCGAGCGTCGCAACTCGCCCGTCGAGACCCCGGTACCTGCGGCCAGGTCCAGCACGCGCTGTCCAGGCTCCAGTTCGAGGCATTGCCGGGTGCGGCGCCGCCACCTGCGGTCCTGACCCAAGGACAACACGGTGTTGGTGACGTCGTAACGCTGCGCCACCCCATCGAACATCGCTGCGACGTCGCGCGGTTGCTTGTCCGCGGTGGCGCTGCGCATGGCTCGCCCGCGTCCTGTGCTCATCAGTCGCCATTGTGCCCGACGTGCGGGCGCGACCAGCCAGCCGAGCGCAGCAGCGCAGTGCTGCGCCGCCGGTCGTGCCCTACTGGGGCCCGGGCGCGGCGGCGGCCGGGTCCTCCCTCACCCCCAGCGCCGGTGCCGCCAGCCGCACCGCGCCGGCGACGATCGCGGCCAGGCAGGCCAGGTAGCCGAGCACGTGGAATCCACCCGTGTGGACGCGCTCGTGCAACAGGACCGCGCCGAGGATGACGGCGGCTACCGGGTCGGCGGACTTGTTGGCGGGGAAACTTGCGGACAGCGATCCGACCTGGAATGAGATCTGGGTCAGGGTCAGGCCCAGGGCACCCATGACCACCACGCCCAGCAGTGGTGCGAGACCGACCGCGTGCAGCAGCCCCCGCACGCCGTGGTTGGTGAATTGGGTGGCGGTGGCGTTGAGCAACACGCCGACCGTCCCGAACCATGCCCCGGCCACCCCGCCGTACACTGCGGCCCGTAGCGTCGCACCACTCCGGCTGACCAGAGCGCACAGTGCCCCGCCGGCGAGTAATGCGATCACCACTGTCGCCAGAATCGCTCGCGGATGCGGTGCGCGCCCCGCGCCCGGTGACCCCAGAAGGACGAAGAACACGCCTAGGCCACCGATGAGGGCAAGACACGCCAGGTAGTCGCCCCGGCGGGGGCCTGGGCCGCCGAGTAGGTAACCGACGAACAGTGACACCGGCAGGGTGAGCACGAGCAACGGTTGGATGAGCACCACCGGGCCGGTGGCCAGCGCAATCACCTGCAGCACGAGGCCGATCGCGTCGCCGCCGATCGAGAGCAGCCAGCGCGGGTCCCGAAGCAACCGCAGCAACCCGCGCGCGTCGGGCACGCCCATTCCGGTGTGCGCCGCCTGGTGCTGCACGGCCGTCGACGCACCGTAGGCAATCGCCGAGGCGACACCGAAGGGGATGGCGACGAGCAGTGACACGACCGCGACCATAGCGGCAGGCAGGCGGGCGGCGGGGCGGCGCAGACGACGTCGAGCGCTCCGCCTCTCCTCACCAGAGAAACGGAGCGCTCGACTGTTCGGGCACTAGGAGTCCGACGACCGGGCCCCCGGTGTGTTGATCACCAGCACGAATCGATCAGCTGGCGACCGCCTTGTCGGTCTTGACGAATACCACAGGAACGGGGTACATGCCCAGGGCGTAGAGCAGGATCGCTTGGTGCTGTTGGTCGATGATGAAGATCTGACCGGCCAGCGTGATGGACGCCTTCTCGGTGAGGGTGGGAATCGCCTTGAGGTAGGTCTGAGCGGCGATCTCCTCGAGCATCAAGGCCAGTTCGGCTGCGCCCGCGGCGTCCTTCACCTTGCCGAACGCGGCATCTACAGTCGCCTTGAGGGCTGCGTTGGGAGCCGTGACCTCTGGCTGCCCGCCCCCCTTGAGGACCTTGTTCAGCATGTCCAGGTGAACCTGGTGCTGCGACATGGCCGTCTTGACGAACTGAGCGACCGCTGGCGGCACCGGCCCGAGCTTTCCGGCGCCGGCAGCATCCAGAGCCGCCTTGTACGTCCCGACGGCCAGCACTTCCAGCCCAGCCGCCAGGGTCGCGACTGCGAGATCGCCGCCGCCGCCTGCCGCGCTGCTGCTGGGCGCACTGCTCGGCGAACTCGAGGCACTGCTGGCCCCGCTGGCCGTGGCCGGAGCGCCGCTGGACTTCTTCGACGACTTGCTGCTCGAACACGCCGCTAGCGCGGCAGTCATGGCGGCCACGCCGCCACCGACCAGCACCCGACGGCGGCTCACCGCGGCCGGGGTGGACAGCTTCTCGCCCAGTCGGGTCATTTCGTCCGTGGGCTGGACTGGAATCGGAGTTACCTGGTCGCTGCTCATTGGACGGCTCCGGTCTTGGGCTCTGCGATGAGGTTGGGGTCGGTCATTTCCAGCGGGTCGGGGAAGGCGACGCTGCCCGCGGCTGCCGGAAGCTTGCCCAGATCGGCGCCGAGCGGGATCTTGATCAGCTCAGGCGCACCACCGGCCAGGAGTGCACCCACAGCGCGCAGGGTGGCCAGGTGCTGGCATTCCACACCCATCACACTGCCCATGATCTCTTTTGACTTCATGTCGGTGAGCAGCGTGAGGTTCACCAGGTAGGTGTCGGTTGCCACCTTCTCCAGGCTGGAGGCCAGTTTGACCACGTCGCCCGGCGCCTTGAGTCCAGGCGCGGCGGCCGTGACAACCTTCAGGAACTTGGGGTTGGGATTGTCCTGAACCTTGCCCCCCAGCGTCTTCGTCTGCGCCTGGAACGCCATCCGGTGCTCGTTGTGCTGCATCATCGTGGTCTCCGCGAACTTGCGGACCACCGGGTTGCCCCCAGATATGAAGGGCAGCGTCAACGCGGTCTTGTAGGTGTTGACTGCCAACCGCTCCAGCGACGAGGCCGTCTGCAGCACCTGAATGTCCAGGGGCGTGTCGGCGTAGGCCGGGCTGGCCAGCAGACCGGCGAACATGGCGCCGAAGCCACCGCTCAACAGACCCACGGCAGCGGTGCCGTAGCCCAGCCGGCTGAGTACCTCGCGACGGCCGAGGTTGAACCGTTCGATCTCGTCAGCGTTCACCTCTTGCCCGCGACGTTCCTCCCTGATCTCTGCCAGCGCCGGCAGCGTCTGCCGGATCTGCTTGATCGCATCGACGTGGAGGTCCTGCGATTCGCTCATCAACTCGTTGAACCCTCTGCTATCAAGAGTCATATCAACCATCCCGATCACCTAGGAAATGAGCCCGTTCTCGTTGGGCCTTCATCGCAGGCTAGGTCGCCCGCAACGGCAGTTGCGACGTTTCCCGGCTAAGTGACCAGGAAGCTGTTTAGGGCTGATTGGGAGGCGCATCGTGCTCGCTTTTGGCGCCGGACTAGCCGGACAACCCGCAAACAATCTCGCTGACGCACTTCACATGAAACCGGAACGGCCCGGCGGCGCGAACCAACTAATGAAGCAACACCGACCGGCACTCGGCTAGCAACGCGACGCATGGCCCTCGCGCCGCATCAGGGGATCGCATGACTGACTTCGAGACGTTCCGCAAGACAATGGTTGCCCTCAAGCGGGAACCCACCGTCACGGTGCAGAAGCGCGGAACGATGTCACTGAACAAGGCTGCCCAGGTGATGCTCGGCGCGCCGGCGGCCGTCGAGCTCCTCTATGACGCGACTGCCCGCACGGTAGGACTACGCCCCGTCAGCGCGCGGGCCGATCACGGCTACTGCCTGCGGTCCTCGACGGGTCACGACACCGGCCCATTCGTGATCTCGGCGATGGCCTTCCTGCACTTCTACGACATCTATCCCGATGAGACGCTGCGGTGGACGGCCTACCTCGCCGACGGCGTGTTGTGCATCAACCTCGACGACCCGGCCGTTCCCGTGACCAGCAACCGCGCCATCAAGGCATCGACCTTGAGCGAGGTGGCCAGCCGAGAGGTTGCCGCAGTCGATGAGCTGGAGGCTCGACGGGTCGGTCGATAGCTCGGTGCCGAAGACCCCTAACGCGATCTCGCCGCGGCCAGGAACAGCGCTGTCAGGCCGCCGGTCCAGCCGGCAAGCACGACGGTCATCGCGAGCGCGCCGAGGCTCACCCGAAGCGGCACCTTGCCCACCCAGTTGCCGTCCGGGTCGCGGTCCAGGTCGTACGGAAACGAGCTGACGCACAGCGCCCGGCCCGGCTTCTTCGAGTGCGCCAGGATCACGCCGTCGTCATAGGGCAGACCGCGCAGCGTGAGCTGACCGGGAGTGCCGCCCAGCTCGTAGTCGATCTTGGTGGTAGTCGACGGGCCGCTGTACCAGCGCCGCTCGACCTGCCAGCCGTGAGCTTGGGCGAGCCGGACGTTCGAGTAGGTCGTGCCGCTGTAATAGGTGCCCACCGACAGCTTCCCCGCAGTGCGCACCGTCGCTACCTCGCCCCACCTCAGCAGCGCGATCTGCAACCGGTAGCGCCGTGCCCGCAGCAGCGCGATCGCCAGGAAGGTGGCGCCAGCAGCGACCGCACCGGCGATCGGCAGGAGGGCCCAGATGGCGATCGGTGCGACGGCCATCATGAACAGCGCGAAGACCGTCCACCAGCTCCAAGGCAGGACGACGAGCCGGAACCCCACCGGCACCCGCCGCGGAACCGGCGCGAGCCGGGCGGCGGGCGGTGTGGCCGGCTTGCCCAACGGGACGAGGTGCGGGGTCCACGGTCCCGCGGTGCCGCCGGTGGCCGCGCCGGAGGCCGCCCTGACCTGGTCGAGCTCCTGCTGCAGCGCCGCGATCTTCGCGTTCGCGAGTTCGCGTTCTAGCCTCGCGATCGTGTCGTCGGCGGACTCGGTCACCCGCTGGTTATCCCAGGCTCACCAATCACCGTCAAGCCCCGACCGCCGCGGCGGTCAGCCGGCCGCGGCGACAGGTAACACCGTCAGGGCGGTCGAGGCGAAGTGGGAGTGGACTCGCTCGTCGACCGGGTCCTGCGCCGGGTCCGCGTGCACGCAGATGTGCCGGTACAGCGTGTCGCGCTGCGCCGGGATGCGCCCCGCGCCGCGGATCAGTTCGATCAGCTCGCTGCGGTTGGAGCGGTGCCTCGCGCCCGCTGACGAGACGACGTTCTCCTCGAGCATCACCGAGCCCAGGTCGTCGGCGCCGTAGTGCAGCGTCAGCTGGCCGATGTCCTTGCCGGTCGTCAGCCAGGAGCCCTGCAGGTGGCTGACGTTGTCGAAGAACAGCCGAGCCACCGCGATCATCCGCAGGTATTCCAGCGACGTCGCCTGGGTGCGGCCCTTGAGGTGATTGTTCTCGGGCTGGTAGGTCCACGGGATGAACGAGCGGAAGCCGCCGGTGCGGTCCTGGACATCGCGGATCATGCGCAGGTGCTCGATGCGTTCGGCATTGGTCTCGCCGGTGCCCATCATGAATGTCGCGGTGGATTCCATGCCCAGCCCGTGCGCGGTTTCCATGACTTCGAGCCAGGTCTCGCCGGACTCCTTCAGCGGGGCGATCGCGGTTCGGGGCCGCTTGACCAGGATCTCGGCGCCGGCTCCGGCGAACGAGTCCAGTCCGGCCGCCTTGAGCCGGGCGATCACCTCCGCGAAGCCGAGCTGCGAGGTCTTGCTGATGTGCACGACCTCGGACGCGCCCAGGGAGTGCAGGACGAGCTGGGGGTACGCACCCTTGATTGCGCTGAACGTCCGCTCGTACCACTCGATGCCGAGGTCCGGGGAGTGCCCGCCTTGCAGCATGATTTGGGTGGCGCCGAGTTCGACGGCCTCACCGCAGCGCCGCAGGATCTCCTCGAGATCGTGGGTCCAGCCCTCGGCGTGGCCCGGCGCCCG
The DNA here is from genome assembly GCA_046262575.1 of Jatrophihabitantaceae bacterium. Taxonomy (GTDB): domain Bacteria; phylum Actinomycetota; class Actinomycetes; order Mycobacteriales; family Jatrophihabitantaceae; genus QHCC01. Next base: position 1,963 of record JBHEMN010000069.1, on the reverse strand, counting down.
GTAGAAAGCGCAGAACTTGCAGGCCGTCAGACAGACGTTGGTGTAGTTGATGTTGCGGTCGATGATGTACGTCGCGATGTCGTCGGGGTAGCGGCGGCGGCGGACCGCGTTGGCTGCCTGCCCGAGCGCGTGCAACGGCGCGGCGGTGTAGAGCAGCAGCGCTTCCTCGGGCGTGATACGAGCACCGTCGGCGCCGCGAACGAGCAGTTCGGCGATGGCACGCGTCATGCCGGTGAGGGTAGTCGGCGGTGCGGCACCACCAGGAAGCCCCCGACCGGGAGCGGCGACATTCCGGCCCGCGACGTGTTTGCCTGACACTGCAACGGATCGAACGACCGAACGCATCTAGGTGGTCAGGAGGGTTATGAAGCTGGACGAGACGCTGGCCGACCTGATGAACACCTCAGGGGATCGGCTGCTGCGGCTGGCCTACCAACTGACCCACGACCGCTCGTCGGCCGAGGACCTGGTGCAGGAGGCGTTGATGCAGGTGTATCGAAGCTGGCGCCGTCGGGCCCCCGACGTTGCGCACGGCGAGGCTTATGTGCGCCGCGCGGTGGTCAATGAGTACCTGCGTCGGCGCCGGCTGCGCGCCAGCGGCGAGGTCATCACCGACCAGGTGCCGGAGGGGACTGTTCTCGGGAGCTTCGACGACGAGATCACCGAGCGTGATGCCATGTGGCGGGCGTTGGCGGCCTTGCCGCCGCGGCAGCGGGCGGTGCTGGTGCTGCGCTACTACGAAGCGCTGCCCGATCGCGACATCGCTTCGCTCATGGGCGCCAAGGAGGCCACCGTGCGCAGCCTGGCCCGCCGGGCCTTCGCTGCACTGCGCGAGGGCGGCCTGCTCGCGTTGCCGGCCCCGGAAGGGAGCGCGGGATGAGCATCGAGGACCGGATCCGCGAGGCAATGACTGCGCACGAGCACGAGGCCCCGAGCGCTGCGGAGTTCCGGGCCGTTCGCGACGGGGCGTCAAGCGCGCCCCGGCGGCACACCGCGTGGTTGGCGGCAGCCACGGCAGCGTGCGTGGTGGCCATCGCGGTACTGGTAGCGGTGGTGGCGAGCCCAAGAGGCGAGCGGCAGCGAGATGCGGCCGCGCCGGGGCCGGACGCGGCGGCGCTGGCCTGCCCGAAGCAGTACCGCGCGGCAGACCCGGGCCGGATCTGGGTGCCCGCCCAGGCTCAACGGGTGGACGGCGCCAGTCGGCTCGTACCGAAGCAAACGCCGGCCCACGTCGTCCTGTGCGCCTACCTGCAGGGCAATCGGCTGCCGACGACCCTGTCCGGCAGCGAGGAGCTCGGCGGCGATCTGGCCGCGGTCACCAGGACACTCACCTGGCTGCCCCGACAGCTGCCCAAGCAATCGATGCCCTGCACCTTGGATCTTCGCCCCACGGACGGCGATGCGTACCTCGTCGGGTTGACCTACCCGACGGGCACCGTCTGGGTGTCAGCTCCCGGCAACCACTGTGAGGGCGCCTCGAACGGTGAGTTTGCGACCACGGTGAACCTCCTGCCGTGGGTTGCCGCCTCCTATGGTGCCGGTGCCTGGGTGACTGATCCGCCCTCGAAGCATGACCTCTCTCAACTCGATCCATGCTGGGGTACGACGCCCGGCCGGCTCGGGCAGGAGTCGTCGTTGGTGCCGGCCGAGCCGACGTCCGCGCAGATCTGCGCGGTGTCCTACTCCACCGGCAAGCCGGCGGTCCGAACCGTAACCACGCCCGCGGGCCTGCTGAAGCTCGTCGCGGCGCTCAACGCGGCGCCGCCGCGGGTATCGAACTCCGCCTGCCAGGGCGACGGTCAGCAGGATGTGGCCTACGAACTGGTCTTCAGCTACGCCGAGGGGCCGGGCGTGCACGTCCGCGTTGATCCGCACTGTGCCCCGGGCATCGACAACGGCAGCTTGCAGGCGTTCGGATCCAGCAGCGTCGTCCCGCTGATCCAGCAGGTGCTCGCGGGCCACT
>JBHEMN010000068.1:0-7243 GCA_046262575.1 Jatrophihabitantaceae bacterium | reverse complement strand
GACGACGGCCGCCTGACCCGCGGTCGTCGTCCTTACGCCGCTGCCGAGCAGGCAATTGTTGGCCGACGGCCGATATGCTGCATTCACGACTTGTGAGATTAGCGTGTTGAACCCGCGTGCCATTATTCCCACCTGGTCGCGGGCAGGAGGCGCACCAGATCAGTCGGTGGACCGCTTTGTCCATTGACGGCGGCCCAGCGAGGTCGGTACTTTGCGATGAGCCGCCGTGGCTCGGCATCGGGGGAATGAGGATTCCATGCGCTTACTGCATATCATTGCCACGCCCCGCGTCACCAGCTCCCACACCCTGCGTATCGCGGAGCCATTTCTGGGATTCCTTCAGGACGCTAACCCCGGTTTGCAGGTGGACACCCTGAATTTGTTTGCCGAGGACCTGCCCGCCATCGCCGGTCGAAACATCGAGTCGAAATACCTCATGATGATGGGGGAACCGATCGATCGCCAACATGCGGAGTCCTGGCAACAGGTGGAGAACTTGATCAACCAGTTCCTGGCGGCAGACATCTATGTGATTTCGACGCCGATGTGGAACTTCAATATTCCGTACGTATTGAAGTATTACATCGATTCGATCGTGCAGCTCGGCTATCTCTTCGAGTACAACCAGCAGGGTGTGCCCGTCGGGCTCTGTCACGGCAAGAAAATGGTGTGCGTGACAACTCGCGGCGCTGACTACTCCGAAGGTGGGCCGATGCACGCTTATGATATGCAGGAACCCTATCTGCGGACAATTTTCGGATTTGTCGGCATCGATGTGCAGTTCATCCATGCGCAACCGATGGATTTCACCCCGGACCTGCGTGAAGCGGCGATCAGCGCAGGGATCGAAGCAGCGCGGAATATGGCAGCCAAGCTCGAATTGGTCGACCACTGAGCCAGGTTTATGATCAGGTGAGATTTGCGCGCAGGGCGGCGTTGGTGCGGGCCAACTGGTCGGCGGTGTGGAACTCCAGGGCGGCGACCTGACCGGGACTCAACGCGTCGCAGACCCAGTCCCAGTGCATCGCCACCTGATCGCCGACTGACACCGGTGGACGCGTGAGATCGAGGTCCGTGGAGTCCACGGTCAGCAGCGAGCGACCGTCGATCGACCAGGCCGCGGTCTGCTCGCCTGGCGCGCCCAGCTCCAGCAGGCCGTCGGACAGAATTAGCGGTCGGGACAATACCCGCAGGCGTTCGCCCTCGAGCGCGATTACCTCGCCCCACCGGATCCGGCACTGCTCCAGCACCGAGAGCGCGACGCTGTTGCCGTTGCCGCGGCGCAGCAGCCCGACCCAGGGGTAGACGGCGAATACCTGGAAACCGTGGTGCGCCAGCCCGGGTACCCAACTCGCGCCGGCCTGGTCGCCGAAGCGTTGTCGCAGTTCGCTCACCAAGTACTCGGGGTCGACCGCAGTGAGCAATTCGTTGCCGATCCAGTACGCCTCCACCACGCGGGCATCCAGCGGGTCGGCGATGTGGGCGGCCGCCGCGATGATCTCCAGGTAGGCCCACGCACCTTCGAATTGCCGGGCGTGCTCCGCGATCCGGTGCTCAGCAGTAGCCGAGCCGCGGGCCAGCAGAACCGATGCGTCGTCCGGGCCGCAATACCCAAGCTCGTTCGGCGGGTAGGCATACCGCGCGAACAACGTCGGGCCCGAGACGACCACTCAGCCGGTCCTCGGCAGCGAATCACCGGCCGAAGGGGCCAGGTCAGCCGGATCCCTCGGCCGGCCCATCAGTTCCAGCCCTGACATCGCTTTCTCCGCGCCGGCCTGGTCGACCCGCGCGACCACGAAGCCCATATGGATGAGCACCCAGTCCCCTGGGCACAGGGCGGCCTGCTCATCGTCCTCCAGCATCCCGATGTTGACCTTGCGTCGGGCGCCGACGATGTCGACCCAGACGAGCTGGTCGCCGTAGCCTTCGACCATCTCGATGATCTGGCCGGGGATTCCGAGGCACATATCAGGACTCTCCTTGACTGCCGACATGGACAGCGTGCTCACCGAGCAAGTCCTCGAGCAGTTGCACGACTGTCGTGACGGCGACATCCACCGCCGCGCTGACCGCCGGGGTGAGCCCGATGTTCTCCTCGAGGTCGAGCGGCTGGCACCCGACGATCAGCGTACGCGGCAACTCGCCACCGAGGTTCTCGAGGTTGGCGAGCACCGCGACAGGATCCATCCCGTGCGCGTCGAACTGTCCGGTGCCGAGATCCTCCGGGCCCACCTCGAGCACGGTGATGTCACCCGGCTGACCCGCACCGGGGAGCGCGTCGACGATGACCAGTGCGTCGTAGCCCTCGAGCAGGTCGTAGGCCAGGTGCATCCCGCGAATGCCGTAGTCGACGATCCGCACGCTGTCCGGCTGGGGCTGACCGGCGAGGCGCCGGGCAACCTCGCAGCCGAACCCGTCGTCGCCGAGGAAGATGTTGCCGACCCCGGCGACGAGGATTCGCGCCGTCACCTATCGTTCGTCCTGAGACTTGTCCTCGCCCCGGCCGGTGCCTGGCTGGTGGGCCGGTCCCACGCCCTGGTCCGGGTTCGGGTTGGAGTCCGAGGTCTCGCTGGCCGGTTGCTCGTCCGACGGGGACGCCTCGGCACCGCGGGGGGTGTCTTCCTTGGCCGGCGACTTCATGTCGGAGCTCTCTGCCGGACCGGTCGCGCCGCCGACGTTGGCACCGCCTCTGTGGACCGCACCCTCACCCTCGACGTCGGCACCCTCGCGGCGGCCCTCATAGGGCGGAAGGGCCCGGTCGGTGGCGTCGCCGCCTTCGATGTCCTGTGATTCAGTCATGTCACACTCCTTTGTATGTGGCGGCGCTCAGCCGCCGTCGCCCGTCGGCAAGTGCGGCGCGTCGTCGTGGCTGGCCCCTTGGGCATCTACCGTGGTGTCGCTGTCCTCGGCAGAGGTGCCAGCCCGACGGTCGGCCGGGCCCGCAGCGGGTTCGTCAGAGCCGGTGTCCCGGGACCCCTCGGCCCCTCGCTCGCCCTGCGGCTCCTCGTCGAGTTGCGCAGCCGGCTTATCGGTCTCGTCGGTCATCGTTGCTCCTCTCGGTTGGTGGCACTCACATGTTCCGCATCTTCAGGTAACGCCGTACGTCGGGGATGGACCGGATTCCGACGAAGGCAGCGACCGCCGCACCGGCGGCCAGAACGACGAGCGTGACCTCTCCTACTACCTTCACGATCGGGTTTCCTCTCTCTCGGGGGTCGCGTCTGCACCAGTTGGCGGTGCCAACGGCTCTAGCTCTTCAGGCGCGAAGTACAGGAAGCGGCCGTACCACTCGTGCAGGTCGGCCGCGGGATCGTCGACGAGCACGACCGCTACGTGGATCTCGCCGTCGACGTCTGAGTGGACGGCAGAAACCCGTGCCTCCATCCCGGCGAAGAACAGGTCCTGCGCGTCAGCACGCCGCGACGGATGGATGCGCACCCGGCTGCCGCGCGAAACCGCGACGCCGTCGATGAGCACCGAGTCGATATCGGGGTGCACGCTCGCATCTTCCTCCGGATCCCACCAGGGCACGTCGGCGGAGCCGAAAGTCGGGGGTTCGGCGTTACGCAGGTCGACCGGTGCCAGGTCAAGGTCAGGCCGCGCTGCTGCGATGCCGGCGTGGGGGTCGCGCAGGATGCCGTGCAACTGCGCCAAGGCCTCGGGCGACATCGAGTCGCAACGATCAATGATCTCGGCGGCCCGGGGATCGGTCGCCCGTGCTTGCGCCTTCTCCTCGTCGGTCAGCGTCATGACCCGAAGGGTGAGGATTTCGTCGATCTCAGTGGAGTCGAACAACGCGCCAGCACTCTCGTCGGCCACCTCCGGGTAGTCGTAGAGGATGATCGGCGAGACGAGGACGATGTCAGTGTCGCCCGGCGCACCCGCCAGTACCGGCCAACAGCGATGATGGCCGCACGCAGCGACCGCACCCACGGCATCATCCGGCGGTTCGAGTAGCGACACGAACTCGGCATTCTCGGCGCGCAGCAATGCGTGGGCCCCGATCAACGAAAGCTGAATCGCCTCGTCCTTGTCCGGGACCGCAGGCGCGATGTTCTCAATGACCAGGCTCAGCTGCACCAGGCCGTCAATCGGGCCGGCACTGAGTGAGACGACGGCCTCCAGCGGGCGCCGGCGGCGCAGGATCCGGCCGACGGTCGCGCCGGTGTCGTCGACCAGTGTCTCCACATCCGTGCCGCCCGCGACACTGACCGCCAGCTCGCGCAGCTGCCCGGCCAGCGCGGTGAGCTGGCAGGACTCGAGCTCGATCTCGTGCTCGACCGCCTCGTCCCAGCTCACCCAGGTACGCGCCCCAGCGTTGAGCTGCTCGACCGGTTCGAAGAGCTCGGGATCATCGGTGGCCCGCTCCACACAGCGTCGCTGCAACTGCAGGAAACGCAGATGGACGCTCACCCGACCGTCGCCGGAACCATCGCGCAGCAAGCACTGGGACGACATGACGGATTCCTCACCGAGGCTGGCGTCCGCGGCTCCTTGCGGGCCAAGTACGCCGAACTGCCAGCGCACTCTGTTCTTGCTCGAGGTGGACCGGTAGGGGTAGAGCAGGTACCCCTCGAAGAGGACGGCATCGGCCACGGTGCGGGCCAGTTTGAGGCTCATGAGACCGCCTTCGCCTTGGCCAGCAGCGATTCGAGTGCTTCCTCCCATGACGTCAGTCCACGCACGGCCTTGTAGTGCGCCAGCGACTCGATGGTCTCGCGGCTCAGGCGCAGCCAACCGCTGTTCGGGAAGTAGTGCTCGATCATTTCCCGCCATACCGACACCGGAATGTGGTAACGCGATTCGCAGTCCCAGGGGACCTGCTCGACACCGAAGCCGTTCTCGCCGCGGGTGAAAGCCGTACCGGAGAAGAGGAACACCACCGGAATGGTCTCGTTGCGCAGCGCGTGCAGGTACTTCGACCAGGCGACCTCGAAGTCGTAGGTGCACGGCATGACCAGATCGACCTCGGTGATGGCGGTGAAGCCCTGGACCATCGCGCTGCACTGCATCCACATGAACGGCTTGAGGGTGTCGAACCAGCGGTCGCGGGTACCGAACATGTCGAGCAGTCCGCTCTCCTCGTCCGCGGTGTACTTGCGCCGCTGCGGCTCGATGCGCACCTGACAGCGCAGGGCAATTGCATGGATGACTTCGCCGGTGCTTTCCTCGATGCGCAGCCGAGCCGTGAGCTGGGGAGCCGCGGCGTAATGCTCGGCGAAGACGTCGGCAACCGTGAAGGTCAGGTTGCTCACGGCCGGGATCCGGTCTCGACGGGCGGCGCCGGCCGGCTGCGGGCCGACACCATCGCGAAGAAGGCGTCCATTGCCTCGTGCGCGTCTTGGCCGCCGTCGAAACCGCGCCACAGCTGCCGCAACTGGCCCACGAGCTCGTAACAGGCGTCGATCGGCACGACATTGCAGGTGAACTCGCTGCTGTTCTGCCCGCGTTTGTGGTCCGGCGCCCGGATCAGCAAAGCCTCCACGTCACGCTCGAGCACACCGAGCTGTGGATTCGAGGCGACCACCGAGTCCCATGCATCCAAGGGCAGCTCCGACTCGGTGGCGCCGGCCGGTCCTGGGTAGAACGCGATCGTTCGATCCTGCACCGAGTTGCGGAACAAGAACGCCAGCCCGACCGGGATCTCGAGTTCGTCCCACTGCCCCGGGCCGAGCGTGAAGTCCGGGAACGCCAGGTAGCGGTCCGGCACGGCCTTGTAGCGCTGTTCGGCGCCTTCGACGGCGAACAGCAGATAGCAACCGCGGCAGGTGCACATCAGCTGCCGGCTCTCCAGGTTGACCACGTGCTGATGGCTGTCCGCGATCGGCTCAGCGCACATTTCGCAGCGTTCGTCGGTCACCGGCGCTGGTCGCGTGCTGGTGATCCGGCGCAGCGCGGCTAGTGGTTCGCTCCTGCGCCCGCCGGTGCCCGTTGTTGTTGTCATGCGGTAACGGGTGTGGGGACGGCCACGGAGACGACGCCGCCTGTCGTCAATAGCGGCAACGGGCTCAGGTGCAGTGCCTCGTCGTCGAGACTCGCCCCGGCCCGCCTGACGTCGTAGTGGCCGTGGCAGGTCGGGCAGGTCAGCACGGCATCGGCCGCCGAGCCGCCGAGCCGCCGCGCGATCGTGGCGCCGGACAGGCCGCGATTGCACTCCGGACACATGTCGCGGAAAGCGAAATAGTCCGTACCCACTCGGCAGGCGAGGATGGCGGTGCCGCCGACGACGTAGCTGGCCGCCCTTCCCGGCCCGAGGTCCGAGAGCTCCGCGACGATCTCCCACGAGGCGCCCTGAACGGCGGCTGGTTCGCTCAGCCGCGAGCGCAGCGAGTCGAGCGAGATCAACGGCCCCGCCTTGGTGGCGGTGTCAGCTGTGGTCTCGACCTCGATCGCGGTCACCTCCGGCGCGGCTGCCTCGACCGCACCCTCGACCGCCAGCGTCAAGGTCACCGACGAGGAGGGGCAGCCATCGCAGCTGCCCAGCAGACGTAGCTTGACGACGCCTTCATCGCTGATACCGAGCAGTTCCACATCGCCACCGTGTGAGCCCAGGTACGGACGCACGCTCTCGAGCGCCTTCTCGACCCGCGTGGTTATGTCATATGGGTGCAGGCCGTGCACGAGCAGCAGGCTGGAGACCGTGCTATCGCCGGCCAACCCGGCCAGGACATCGTCGTCCAGGCGCCCCATGTCATGCAGGATGTCCAGGATCCGCTCGATACCGCCGCCATAGAGATCGGCCACGATCCGCACCAGTTCCTCAGCACGCTCCCGAGCGACGACTCCGCCGGCGGCGCTGGCGGTGAGCAGCGCCTCTATCCGATCGCCCGCCGCCTGGATATCAAGCGGCGGGCTCTCGGTCTGCTCGGGACTGGCCACCCCTATTCGCCGGTAACGGACTGAGTGGGCGAGTGCACCTTCTGAACGGTCTTGCCTTCGCCCAGGTACATGTGCACGCCACAGGGCAGGCACGGGTCGAAGCTGCGGACCGTACGCATGATGTCAATGCCCTTGAAGTGCTCCCGATCGTTTTCCTCGAAGATCGGCTGGCCCTGCACCGCGTCCTCGTACGGGCCGGGGGTGCCGTAGGAATCGCGTGGGTTCGCGTTCCATGGTGTCGGCGGGTACGGGTGGTAGTTGGCGATCTTGCCGTCGCGGATGACCACATGATGCGACAAGACGCCGCGCACCGCTTCATGGAAGCCGCAGCCGATGGCGTTGTCCGGCACCTTAAAGTCCGACC
>JBHEMN010000067.1:0-17538 GCA_046262575.1 Jatrophihabitantaceae bacterium | reverse complement strand
GTGCTGCTGCTCGCGGGCTTCGCGTTCTTGGCCAGCCGCCCGTTGTGGCAGCAGACGCATACCGCGGTTGCCAACGTCAACCTGGAGAACATGCAGCGCGTGTCCGGCGTGCGCGTCGATGGCACCCGCCTGTACCACGAGCAGGCGGTGAACTGGCAGGCGATGTATCTGGGCTGGCCCACCGTGCTGCTTGCCGCAGTGGGATACCCCGTGCTGATGGCCGCGCTAATTCGCCGACGGTGTTACGCACTCGTCGGCACCGTGGTCATGGGCGTGGTCGTGTCCGGGGTCTACCTGTGGGACTGCCAGATCGTGGCCGACCAGCCGTGGGCGAGTCGCCGCTTCGTGCCAGTGGTCATCCCGCTGCTGCTCGTGGCCGCGGCCGCCGCCCTGCGCGCGCTGTGGTCTTGGCAGCGTCCCCTGAACTGGGCGCGTAACCTGGCCGTCGCCGCGGGCGGCGTGATGGTAGCCCTTCCGCTCACGATCACCGCCCCGGTCGCCGATGTGCGTGAGGAGGCGGGCCAACTCGCCCTGCTGCAGGCGATCTGCGCGGCCGTCGGCCGCGACGGTGCGGTTGTCCTGATGGACGCGTCCGCGAATGACGGTTACGCGCAGGCGATCCGCTCCTACTGCTCGGTGCCGGCAATTGCCGTGCTGGGGGCGGGACCGGTCCAGCTGGCCTCCATTCGGGCCGCGGTGGCCACGCACGGACGGACCCTGTACCTACTCAGTCAGGATCCCGCCACCACCCGGTACGCGTCGAGTCGCGCCGTCCTGCCGTTCTCGTCGGTATCCGGGCAACGCTGGCCGAATGTCATCAACCGAGCACCCAGCGCAGGGGTCCGCACCACGACGATCGTCTTCCTGTCCACCGTCGACGCTGCGGGCCTGGCCCAGCCGGTGCCGGCCGCGCCATGATTGACTCAGGTCACGAGGGCCGTTACGCGCTCCTGGGCGACACGACGTTCCAGCACTGCGGAGTCGAAACAATTGCGCAGGTAGACGACCGATCCGCCAAGGGCCAACGGTGCTAACAGCGTGTCGAGCCAGTCGGCTTCGCTGTTCCAGTCGCGGGTACTCAGCACGCGGGCGCCGCGAGTGAGTCCCAGGTCGCCGGCCCGACGCAGCGCGTCGTCGGCTACGTCGCCCCTGGATCGTCCGCCCAGGCAGCGGTCGGCGGCGCCGGCAACGAAGCGCACGCCGGGCCACTTGTCCTCATGGGGGCGGACGGCGGTGACATAGTCCTGGGTGGCAGCCGGCAAGGCGGCCCCGAAGCCCACGGCAGCGGAGTCGGGCGCGACGGCGTAGATGTCCGCGATACCCGCGGCCAGCTCGATCGTCGCCGGGGCGACGAATGCGACGTCTGCTCCGGTCGGGGCGCTCGTCAGTGCGAGTCCGGCAGTGAGGCAGCCGAGCAATGGTGGCACCGAGATCCAGTGCGCGGGCAGTGCGATCAGGGCGGTGTCGCCCACGGTGAGGCCGAGTTCGTCGCCCAGCAGGTGGTGGGTCTTGGCCACCCAGTTGCCGAGCGACTTCGCCGAGAGCTCCGAGCGCTCACCGCTCGCCTCGTCGTAGTAGGTGACGAAAGGGCGACCCGGGTCGGCGGCCAGCAGATCGGCGAAGAACTGCTCAGGGGTCATCAGTGGATGCAGCCGGAGTCGATCGGCTTGGGCTTGGGTTTCGGTTTCGGGCTGGTCGCCGAGGAGCTCGCTGCCTGCGTGCTCGGAGTGGGCTTGGCCTTGGCGGTGAGCTGGTCTGCGCCGAGCACCAGCGTCACCCGCTCGAGCGTGGAAACCTTCTGCAGCGTGGCCCCGGGCACGTAGGCGGCCAGGGTCTTGGCCTGCGCCTGCATGCCCTCGCCGTACTGGATGACCGTCGACGTGCTGGGGCTCGCGGCGGTACCTGTGCTGCCGATCACGAAGCCCTGCTGGCGGAGCACGGCGGCGTTCTGCGCAGCGGCCCCGTCGGTGCCGCCCCCGTTCTTGACGTCGACGGTCACGCTCGACGGCGCGACCGTCGTCGCCGAGGTGAGCTTCGAGTCCCCGTCGCCGATCAGCCGATTGACGAATGCCTTCACCTGCGCCGGGCTCACCTTGACGACGCTCTGGCCGTCGTCGGTCGTGCCGAACCCGTCCGTGGGGATGGTCTGGCCGACGATGTTGTCGGCCGAGAGGTTTTCCATCTGCGCCGCGAGATCGGTCGGGTTGAGCCGTTCGTCGATGGAGATCGACGACTGGACGGCGGTCAGCAGGCGCTGCAGTTTGAGCGGGTTGAGCAGCGTCCCCGCCGACACGAGCCGCCGGAAGGCTGCGGTCAGGAAATAGCGCTGCCGTTGCACGCGGTCGAGGTCGCCGTTGGGCAAGTTGTAACGCTGCCGGACGAAGGCCAGAGCCTGCTTGCCCTTGATGACATTGATCCCCTGATGCAGGTTGATGCCCGACTTGGGCTCCTGGACGGCTTCGCACATGTTCACCCTGACGCCGCCGATCGCGTTGCTGATGCGATAGAAGCCGAGCAGGTCGACCTGCACGAAGGAGTCGACGGTCAGGCCGGTGAGTCTTTGGATCGTGTCGACGAGCAGCGCAGCACCGGCGGTTCGCCGGACGGTGGCACTGCCCGACGCCGCGGTGTAGGCGTCCGGGTAGGCCGAGTTGAGCTTGCCCATGCCGTAGCCCTTGATGGCGACATAGGAGTCGCGCGGCAGCGAGATGAGGGTGGCTTTGGCACCGTCGGCCGGCACGTGCACGATCATCATGGTGTCCGTGTTCAGGCTGCCGCCGTCGCGGCCGGTGCTCAGCTCCTTCAGTTCCGCGTCGGACGCGGTCGAGCGGTCGTCGTTGCCGACGATCAGGAGGTTGTGGTCCTTGCCGTCGATATCATGGCTGGGTTTGCTCGCCGAGCCACCGAAGAGTGTGAGCCGGTGCAGTCCCGCGGTGAAGGCGTGATACTTCCACCAGTACACGCCGAAGGTGACGACGAGCAGCACCGACAGGCTCGCGGCCAGCCCCTTGGTGGCTACCCGGACCCAGTGCCACCCCCCGCCGTCGAGGCCCGTCCTGCCGCGGCTCCTGCCCCGTGGGTCCAGGTGCCGGGGCAGCGCCGGCAGAGCAGCACGCTGCTGTGGCGAGTCGGAACCGTCGGCGGGCACCAGCCGAGATTACCGGCGCCCCCCATGTGCAACCCCTGAGCGCCCTGACCGCGGTGTGCGGCGTGCGGGAGTGCGGCGGCCCCGGGGAGCCGCGAACCGCTCAGTTGATGCAGCCCAGGTTGTCGGACCTGGTGACCGCCGCGGGCTTCTTGGCGGTCTGGCCCGACGTTGGGGTCCCCTGCGCCGGAGTGGTGCCGGCGGTTCCCGCGACCTGCAGGTGATCGGCGCCGAGAACCAGCGTGACCCGGGCGACGCTGGAGGTCTGTACGAGCTGGGCGCCGGTGACCACCGCGCCGAGCGCCTTGGCCTGCGCCTGCGTGCCGCCGGGGTACTCGACCACGGTGCTGGCCGAGGGGGTCGTGGAGTCGACAGCGTTCACCTTGAAGCCGAGCTTGCGCAGCTGGTCGGCGTTGCGGCCGGCCAAGCCCCTGGTGGCGGTGCCGTTGAGAACGTCGACGGTCACCGTCGAGGGCTCAGCAGCGGTGACCCCGGCCAGCCCCGGGTCGGCGGCCTTGTCCTGCAACTGACGGATGAACCCGGGCATCGCAGCCGTGTCGACCTGCACGATCGCCGTCTGGACGCCGTCGGGGTAGATCACCTGCGGACCGTCGTTCGGGATCGTCTTGAAGGTGATCCTGCCGACCGACATCTGCTGGAACTCGCGCCCGAGTGCGAGCAGGTCGAGCGACGGATCGATGAGCAGTGAGGAGCCGACGGCATCGAGCAGGTCGTGCAGCTTGAACGGGTTGAGCAGCACGCCCGCGGAGGTGACCTTGCGGAACGCCGCGCCCAGGAAGTACTGCTGGCGCCGCACCCGGTCGAGGTCGCCGGCGGGCAGCCCGTGGCGTTGGCGCACGAACGCCAGCGCCTGGGATCCCTTGATCACCGAGACGCCCTTAGGCAGATTGATGCCCGAGTACCCCCGGCCGAACTGGTCGGAGTCGGTGTTCGGGTTCTGCGCCGCCAGCAGGCACACCGTGACTCCACCAATGGCGTTGCTGATGCGATAGAAGCCGAGCAGGTTCACCTGCATGTAGTGGTCGATGTGCAGTCCGGTCAAGGCATTGATCGTCCTGATCGTGGAGATGAGCCCGGCACTCTGGGCGGCGGTCTCGCTGTGCCCCGCTCCCTTGGCCGAGCTGTAACCGATGCCGTAGGCAGAGTTGATCTTGCCCTTGCCGTGGCCGGGGATGGACACCCACGAATCGCGCGGGAACGAGATGATGGTGGCCTTGGCGCCGTTCGCGGGAATGTGCAGGACCATCATCGTGTCGGTGTTCACACTGCCGCCGTCGTTGCCGGTGGAGAGCGCCCTCAGCTCGGCGGCGCTCGCTCCGGCCCGGCTGTCGTTGCCGACCAGCAGGATGTTCTGGTCGCCTCCATCTGGGTCCGTTGCCCCGGAGGCCAGCGGAGGGACGGCGGCGCCGTGCGGCACGCTGTTCGTGAAATTCTGGAACGTCGCCCAGGCCAGCCCGCTGCCTATCAGGATGACGAACGACAGTGCGGCGATCGCGAGGCGCAGGCCGAGGCGCAGCCTGCGCCGCACGTCCGGATGGAGCGCGGGCGCCGCTGGTACGTCCCAGACCTCATGCGCCACGACACCCGAGGCTAGCCGCCGCCGAGCAAGAAGGTGGTGAGCCCGACCCGGCGCGGCGACTCTGGGATACTGCTCGGGTCGAGTCCGCAATCGGAAGGCCTTCCCTGATGCGTGTGTTGGTCACCGGCGGCGCCGGTTTCATCGGCGCGAACTTCGTGCACCACACCCTCGAGCACCGGCCGGGCGCGCAGGTGACGGTTCTCGATGCCCTGACCTACGCTGCGAACGAAGCCAGCCTGGCCGCGGTCCGCGATCGGATCCGGTTCGTCCGCGGGGACGTCGCCGACGCCGCAGCCGTCGACGTGCTGGTTAAGGAGGCCGACGTGGTCGTGCACTTCGCGGCCGAGTCGCACAATGACAACTCCCTGCGCGACCCGTCGCCGTTCGTGCACACGAATCTGGTGGGGACGTTCACGATCCTTGAGGCGGTCCGGCGCCATGGGGTGCGGCTGCACCACATCTCCACCGACGAGGTCTACGGCGACCTGGAGCTCGACGACCCGGCCAGGTTCACGCCCCAGACGCCGTACAACCCGTCGAGCCCCTACAGTTCCACCAAGGCCGGCTCCGACCTGCTGGTCCGCGCGTGGGTGCGCTCGTTCGGAATCCATGCCACGCTGTCGAACTGCTCGAATAACTACGGTCCCTACCAGCACATCGAGAAGTTCATTCCGCGTCAGATCACCAACGTGCTCAGCGACATCCGACCGAAGCTCTACGGCGCGGGCGCAAACGTGCGCGACTGGATCCATGTCGATGACCACAACTCGGCGGTGTGGGCGATCATCGATCGCGGACGCTCCGGTGAGACCTACCTGATCGGCGCTGATGGCGAGCGAAACAACCGCGCCGTCCTGGAGCTGATCCTCGAGCTCATGGGCCGGCCGGGCGACTGGTACGACCGCGTGACCGACCGGGTCGGGCACGATCTGCGTTACGCCATCGACGCAACCAAACTGCGCGACGAACTCGGCTGGCGCCCCGCGTTCACTGATCTGCGAACAGGGCTGGAACAGACGATCGCCTGGTACACCGACAACCGCGCATGGTGGGCCGTCGACAAGGACGTTGTCGAGGCCCGCTACGCCGAGGTCGGCCAGTGAGCCGCTGGCTGATCACCGGTAGCTACGGCCAGCTGGGCACCGACCTGCAGGGCGTGCTCGCCGTGGCACCCGACGAGGTCGTGCGGGCCGTCGACCTCGACGTCCTCGACATCACCGACCCGCCCGCGGTGGGTGCGGCCGTCGACGATTTCAACCCCGACGTCCTCATCAACGCCGCCGCGTACACGGCCGTGGACGCTGCCGAGGAGAACGAGGAGCTCGCGTTCCGTGTGAACTCCACCGGCCCGGCCGTGCTCGCCGAGGCGATGGCCCGCCAGGGGGGCCGGCTCATCCACGTCTCGACCGACTACGTCTTTGCCGGCGACGCCGTGCGCCCCTACGAGGTCCACGACACCCCGGACCCGAGGTCGGCCTACGGGCGCACGAAGCTGGCCGGCGAACTCGCGGTGCGGGAGCTGATGCCAGACAGCTCCTACGTCGTCCGCACCGCGTGGGTCTACGGCGCCACCGGTGCGAACTTCGTGAAGACGATGGCGCGCCTGGAACGCGAGCGTGACACGGTGAGCGTCGTCGACGACCAGCGCGGTTCGCCCACCTGGTCGGCCGACCTGGCCCGCGCACTCGTCGAGCTCGCCCGCTCGAACGCCACACCAGGCATTTACCACTGCACCGGCTCCGGCGACACGACCTGGTACGGCTTCACGCGGGCGATCTTCGAGGAACTCGGCGCTGACCCCGCCCGGGTGCTGGCCACGACCACCGACGCGGTCCCGCGCCCCGCCCCGCGCCCGGCCTACTCGGTGCTGTCCGACGCCGCATGGCGCCAGGCCGGCCTGACCCCGATGCCGGCCTGGCGCGATGCGCTGCGAGCTGCGTTCGCCGAGTCAGGGGACGCTTTTCGAGATCGCGCCGACGGCGAGGGAACCTGATGACTGCGCCCGGCGTACTTCAGTACCGCAGCCTCGTCTGGAACTTCGCCCAACGCGACATGAAGTCCCGTTTCACCGGCACCGCGATCGGCTGGGCCTGGTCATTGCTCCTGCCCCTTGCCACGCTGGGGATCTACACGCTCGTGGTGGGGCACCTGTTCAAGATCACCCCGGCTCCCTTCGGCGACGGCAGCAAGGGAAACTTCGCAGTGTGGCTGTTCGTCGGCCTCACCGCGTGGGGCTTCTTCTCCAACGCGGTGAACATATCGATGTCGGCATTGCTCGGCACCGGGACGCTCCTGCAGAAGATCTACTTCCCATCCTTCGCGCCGGTGCTGGGGGCGGTCATCGGAGTGGCCATCCAGAGTGCGATCGAAGTCGGCCTGGTGCTCGTAGTGCTCTGCGTATTCACCAACGTGGGCATCACGTGGCTGCTCCTGCCGGTGTGGATCGCGGTCTTCGTCGCCTTCTCGGCCGGCGCGGCGATGCTGTTCGCGATCGGGAACATCTACTTCCGCGACCTCGCACACATCATCTCGGTCTTCCTGCAGCTGCTGTTCTACGCCACCCCGATCCTCTACCAGGACAGCTTGATTCACGATCACCTACTGCACAACGTGATCATGAGCAACCCGCTCACCGAATTCGTGGTGCTCTTTCGGGATCTGGTGTACGGGCTCGAACCTGGCCGTCTCAACATCTGGGCTGGTGCCCTGGCCTGGACCATGTTCTCGATCGCGCTGGCTAGCTTCGTCTTTCGTCGTTACGGCCGAGATCTCGCGGAGCAGATGTGACCGACAACGCCATCGAGGTCGCAGGCCTGTCGAAGAAGTTCCGGATCGGCACCGAGCGTCGCGACTCGCTCAAGGAGCGCTTCGTCCGAGGCAGCGGCCGCTACGACGAGTTCTGGGCGTTGCGCGATATCAGCTTCACCGTGGCGCGCGGATCCACGTTCGGCCTGATCGGGCACAACGGCTCGGGCAAGTCCACGCTCCTGAAGATGCTCGCCGGTGTGTACCGCCCGACCGGCGGATCGCTCGCGACCAAGGGCCGGATCTCCGCGCTGCTCGAACTGGGGGCGGGCTTTCACGGTGAACTGACCGGCCGCGAGAACATCTATCTCAACGGCGCGATTCTCGGTCTCACGCGTAAGCAGATTGCCGCGTCGATGGAGAAGATCATCGACTTCTCCGGCATCGAGGAGTTCATCGACTCGCCGGTGAAGATCTACAGCTCGGGCATGTACGTCCGGCTCGGGTTCTCGATCGCCGTCACTGTCGACCCCGAGATCCTGATAGTCGACGAGATCATCGCTGTCGGTGACGAGGAGTTCCAGCGCAAGTGCTTCGACCACCTCTATGAGTTGCGCAGGGGCGGCACCACGATCGTGCTCGTGTCGCACGGCCTGAGCACCGTCGCCGACCTGTGTGACCAGGCTCTCTGGCTGGACAAGGGACTGCTCAAGTCCATCGGGCCGGTCCGGGATGTCATCGACGACTACCTCGAGGCGGTCAACCAGAAGGAAGCCGACGCGAAGGAGCGCAGCGGTGAGGCGAGCGTCGAAGCCGACGGTGGGCGCACCAGGAGGCTCGGGTCTGGGGAGATCCGGGTGACGCACCTGGATTTCATCGACCACAACGGCAACGCCACCGGTTTCCTCAGCGGCGGTGAGGATTGCGTCATCCGGATGCACTACGAGGCCAAGACAGCGCTGCCCTCGGTCACCTTCGGGTTGGGATTCACCCACGAGTCAGGGATCAACGTCGCGGGACCCAACAGCGGCTACGGCGAGCGGGCGACGAAGGTGGCCGCCGGTAGCGGCTATGTCGACTTCCACGTCGACGACCTGCTGCTGCAGCCGGGCACCTTCCTGGTGACCTCAGCCGCAGTCGACCGGGGGCACACCTACGATTACCGCGATCGCGCATTCGAACTACGGGTGCGGGCGCAGGAAGCGGTGACCGAGCCCGGCCTGGTGCGGCTGCCGGGGCGCTGGACCCATGAGCAGGCCACTGTGTCGTCCGTCCGCACCGGAGGGGAGCGCTCGTGATCACCGGCACCAGCCTGGTCGCCCTGCTGCACGGACTGGCCACGGGCCACGCCGACCGGGCCCTGAACGTCGTCGTCTCGGAGCCGGATCTGGGCGAGGGCCTGCGCCAGGTGATGTACGCCGCGGTGTCGGAGAACGTCGAGCCGGCCGATCAGGCCCGCGCTGTCGGCGACGCGCTGCGCGATGCCGACAGCGACCCCTCGCTCGCCAACGAGTGCTACCGCCTCGCCTTCTACCTGTCCGACGCCTGGGCAGAGCTGGCCGGCAACCCCCTGTACGCGCACTTCTCCGCCAACCGCGCGGCCCGCGTCCTGGACAAGTGGGTGCATTACTTCCCCATCTACACGCGGCACCTGGAACGCTTTCGCGCCCGAGCGGTGAAAGTCCTCGAGATCGGCGTCTACCGGGGTGGCGGCCTGGAGTTGCTGGCCGGCTATCTGGGCCCCCAGGCCAAGCTCGTCGGCCTCGATATCGACGAGGACGCGGTGCGCGCGGTCAGAGGGCGCTTCCCGGTCGTCCTGGGCGATCAGGCCGACCCCGACGTGCTGCGCAAGATCAACGATGAACACGGGCCCTTCGACGTGATCATCGACGACGGCGGCCACACTATGGAACAGCAGATCGCCACGATCGAGACACTCTTCCCGCTGCTGAATGACGACGGGATCTTCGTCGTCGAAGACACCCATACCTCCTACTGGAGCGAGTTCGGCGGCGGCCTGTACGCGCCCGAGAGCTTTGTGGAGTGGGCCAAGCCGCGTGTCGACGACCTGCACTCGCGCCACCACGTCGGAATCGACCGCAACTCGATCTGGGCGACCGACCTGGACGGGATGCATTGGTATGACAGCGTGGTGGTGCTCGACAAGAAACGCCGCTTCAGGCCCTTCAACGAGGTGGCGGGCACCGCGTCCTACCTGGGTGCCGCCCGCTTCAGCGAGACCCTGGTGATCGAGATGCTCGCCACCCGCGACCAGGCCTTGCACGAGCGTGATGTCTTGCGTCAGCAGGTGGCCGACCTGCAGCGCGACGAGGCGGACGTCGCCAAGGTCGACCGGCTGACGACGGCCTGGGCGACTCAGGAAGAGCTGCGGCTGGCTCGCGCGGAATTGGCCAACGCCCGAGCGCAACTGGCAGGGCTGGGCGCAGCGCTGTCCGAGCGGGAGGACGAATTGACCTCGACGCGCAACGACCTGTTCGGGAGCTGGGAGCAGATCCGGCTCATCCGCAAGACGAGTTCCTGGCGCGTGACGAAGCCGCTTCGGGCAGTGCGCAGGTTGCTGTCCCGATGAACGCCCGATCGCGAACGAGGAATCGACCGCGAGTGCTCGACGAGGTGGCTGGTCAGGTCCGCTACGAGCACGGATCTGCCGCCGAGTTCGGAAGTCCGCGGCGGGCGGCCGTCCTGGTGCACTGGTCGCCATCGCCGGTGCTGTCCCGGTCGGTGACGGCCCTGGCCGGGCAGCTGAGCGGCGCCGGCTACCGGCTGGTGCTGGTCTCGGCCTGTGAATCGCCGCAAAGACTCGATTGGCGTGGCCAGCGTCCGCGGGATGCGGTCGTCATCCGCAAGCCGAATGCCGGTTACGACTTCGGCTCGTGGGCGGTTGCCCTGCACGAGCTACCCGCACTGGCCCGGGCCGAGCGGGTCATCCTCACCAATGACAGCATGGCCGGCCCGTTCGCCTCGATTGCGGGCATCCTGGCCCGATTCGAGTCCTGCTCTGCCGACGTCTTCGGGCTCACCGACACCCGCCAGTTCTTCCGTCACCTGCAGAGCTACTTCCTCGGCTTCATCGACGGCGTGCTGGCCGAGCCACCGCTTGCCGCGTTTTTCGCCGACATCCGGCAGGAGGAGACGAAATGGGATGTCATCAACCGTTACGAGCTGGGTCTCAACCGCCTCTTCCGTGACGAAGGCTACGGGTTCGTCGCCGGGTTTCGTGCCGACGAGGTGGTCCCGGCCGGCGACAATCCCGTCATCAGAGGTTGGTGGCGGCTGCTCGAACGTGGTTTCCCCTTCGTCAAGAGGGAGATCCTTCGAAATCCCGCGGTGGCGCCGCGGGCCGAGTGGGTGTCGCGAGAGGTCGCAGCGGTATTCGGCCAGCGCATCGAGGAATGGGTCTAGGAATGGCGATGAGGCGCATCACCATTGCCGGTGTCAGGCGGCGGGCATCTCGAGCGCGCGCCGTCCTGCTGTCGCGCCAGGCGGCTTTCGCTGCCTGGCGCGAGCGCCGGGGCCCGCACGCCTCAGTCGATTTCGAGGACTGGGTCGAGCGACGCCTGGATCGCGGCGCCGCCGGCTTCCCCGAAGTGTGGCGCACCCAGCTCCAGCCGTTCTCCGCACCCAGTCGGGTCGGTGTGCTGGTCCACGCGTTCTACCCCGAGTTGGTACCCGAGCTGATCGCAGAACTGGCAGCAATTCCCGTCGAGTTCGACGTGATCGTGACGAACTCGACCGGCGCCACGATCAACATCGACACCTCTGCGCTGACGCTGGCCCAGAACGTCGTCGTGCTGGACACCGAGAACCATGGCCGCGACATCCTGCCCATGGTCCAGGTGGTCAACGCCGGGCTGCTCGACCCGTACGAGCTCGTCCTGAAGCTGCACACCAAACGCAGCGAGTGGCGCGCTGAGCACAGCCTGTCCGGCAGCGGGCTGGAATGGCGCACGTCGCTGCTGGAGAACCTGCTCGGCAACCGGGAGAACGTCGAGACCGTCCTCGGCGCGTTCGCGCAGGAGCCCGACCTCGGCGTGGTCACCGCACCCGGCAGCCTGCTCGACAAGGAGTACTGGGGCGGGGATTTCGAACTGGCCTGCCAACTGCTCAAGCGCATCGAGCTGAGTGTCGATCGCGAGCGTCTGCTCTTCCCCGCCGGTTCGTTCTACTGGATAAGGGGGTTCGTGCTCCAGGGGCTGCGCTCGCTCATGATGACGGAGGCCGATTTCGACGAGGAACTCGGCCAGATCGACGGCACAACAGCCCACGCGGTGGAGCGATCCATCGGACTGCTCAGCGCCGAAGCCGGCTTGCGCATGACGGTGCGCAGCGAGCTGAGCGTCGCCGATCCGGAGGCTTGGCGCCGTTACTTCCGCAAGGCGCCGCGAATCCGGCGAGCCCGGGTGATTCCCTTCTACCTTCCGCAGTTCCACGCAACACCGGAGAACGACACCTGGTGGGGCAAGGGCTTTACCGAGTGGACGAACGTCACAGCGGCCCGACCGGTCTACCTCGGTCACAATCAGCCGAACCTGCCCTCCGATCTCGGGTTTTACGATCTGCGCCTGGACGCCGTTCGGCAGGAGCAGATGGATCTGGCCACGGCGCACGGAATCGAAGGCTTCATGTACTACCACTACTGGTTCGCCGGGCAGCGACTGCTGAACATGCCGATCGACAGCCTCGCCGGGAGCGAGGTCAACAAGCCGTTCTGCATCATGTGGGCCAACGAGAACTGGACGCGTCGGTGGGACGGCCGCGCGTCGGATGTGCTGATGGGACAGGACTACGCCCGCGTCCCGGCCAGGCAGTTCATCGACGACATGATGCATTTCCTGGCCGACCCGCGATACCTGCGCATAGACGGCAAGCCGGTCCTCGCGGTCTACCGCATTGCGCAGATCCCGGACTACCCGTCGGTCGTCGAACACTGGCGCAAACAGGCTGCCGGGGCCGGGATCGGTGACCTGGTCATCCTCTCGGTCGACGTGGCGCGGGAGTTCGACGGCCTGGCCGGCACGGCGTCGGAGGAAGGGTTGGACGGAACCTTGGGGTTCCCGCCGCACAACCTGTTGTGGTCCTGGGTGCCGCACGGCGGGTTGCGGGTCGACAGGCGCTTCGGCGGCAACATCCTCAGCTACCAGCTGATGGTGGCCGACGCCGAGCGCAAGATGCTGCGCCTGCCGAAAGCTTCCTACCCGGGAGTCATGGTCACCTTCGACAACACCGCACGGCGCCAATGGAAGTCCGATCTGTGGTACGGAGCCAACCCGTATTCGTTCCGGCGCTGGTTGTCGGCGGCGTGTTCTGCGGTGGCCGACCGTGACGCCGACAGCCGCGTGGTGTTCGTCAACGCGTGGAACGAGTGGGCCGAGAGTGCGGTGCTCGAACCGTCGCGCCGGTTCGGACGGACCTACCTGCAGGCAGTTCGTGATGTCGTGCACGGGTAGTTGCGGCGGTGAACCCCGGGCGCGCAGTACCGATGTGGTAGGGATGTCGGAAATTCATCCTCGTACGGCACGCGTTCTCGGGTGCCCGATGACACGGAGGTTCGCGTGAGCCAGGGAAGGTTTTCCGAGCAGGTGCTGGCGTTTGCGCACGCCCCGTCGTTGGACGAACTGCCCGCGGTGGTGGACGTCGCGCGGGCCGTTCCGGTGAACCCGCCCGAGCGGATCCAGATGAAGTTCGTCGGCCTGTCCTACGAGGCTGCCTACGCGGAGGCGGAGAGCTTCGTGGCCGTCGCCGACCAGTTCGCGACCAAGCACGGGCCGGGTCGCTTCACCGACCTCGGCCACATCGTGGACTTCGGTTCCGGTTGGGGTCGCATCACCCGCACCCTGCTGCTCAGGGTGCCACCGACGAAGGTCCATGCCCTCGATGTAGACAGCGAGATGACGGCGCTCGTGAACACCACGCTGCCGGGGGTGAACGCCCTGACCGTCTCGCCGCAACCTCCCACAGTTCTCGGCAATGCCAGTGTCGATGCTGCTCTCGCGTTCAGTGTCTTCTCGCACCTGTCCGGGCCCGCTCACGAGGCATGGGCGGCGGAATTCGGTCGCATCGTCGCGCCCGGCGGTGCCGTGGCGATCACCGTGTTGGACACCTCCTTCTTCGCCAAGGTGGCCGGTGCCCAAGCCGCGGTGCGCTCGGGCAGCGCGGACGCGTTCGCGACGGACCTGGCGACGACCTTCGCCGACCTGGAAGCCGCCCAATCCGGCTACGCGGACGGTGAGATCCAGTACGCCGGCAGCGGCGGCGGGGAGATCCGCACCGGCGACTACTACGGCTGGGCCGTCGCGCCACCCGGCTACATCGAACGCGTCTGGGGAACAGCGGGATTCCGCATCGTGGAATGGGTGCCGGCCGAGACGCTGTTTCCGCAGGCCCTGGTTTTCCTGATCCGCGGTGATAACGCGACGCCGATCAGCGGGCGGGAGTTGACGCACCACGCGAAGCCGCCTGGCTCGATGAAGGCGACTGCCCGTGTTCTCGCGGGCAAGCTGCGGCGCGAGCTCCGTCCCCGCCTCGACCGATTGCGCCGACGGGTGCGCGGCGTGCTTGCCGAGCGCGCGAAGAAGCGGTGTCCGTGACGCCAGCGAAGTCGCGGGGGGAGCCCCGTCCGCTGGCACGCGCGAGCCGGCCTTTCGACAGCGCGCACGCAGCGCCTGTAGCTGACTCGCCGACACCAGCAGCGGCGCCACCCAGCTCGCGCAAAGACGATCGGCTGATGGGGGTTGCCCTCGCGGTGGCGGCGGCAGCACTGATCTTGGTGCGGCTCGGTCCGTCGCTGATCGGAGCACGGGTGTTCCTAGGACTCGACCTGCTTTACCTGTTCGCGCCGTACACGTCCTTGCCGGGCAGCCACCCGCCAACGACGTCGATCTACATCTCCGACCAACTCGACGGCCTTGTCCCAGCTCTGCACGAAATCTCGCAACGGTTCTTGCACGCGGACATCGCGGGCTGGTCGTCCCAAATCGCCGGTGGCGCGCCGCTACTAGCGACGCCGGACTTCGGCGTAATCTCGCCCGGCCGGTGGCTCTACCTCATCCTTCCGTCCTGGCTGGCTCCGGGCTGGTCCAAGGTATTCGAGATGGCGTTCGCGGCCGCGTTCATGTATTTGCTGGTTCGCCGGTTGCGAGGCTCCAAACTCGCCGCCGCTCTGGCAGGGTTCATCTGCCCGCTGACGGGATTCATGATCAGCTGGACGAACTGGCCGCAAGTCGCCGTCGCCTCCATCATTCCGATGCTCTTCTGGAGCGTCGAGCGATTCGTGCAGGAGCGTCGGCTTCGAGCCGCTGGCCCCGTCGCCGTCGCGTGCGCATTGCTGATATTCGGGGGGTTTCCAGCGGTCGCCGGCCAGGCACTCTTCTTCGCGGCCGGATATGCCCTCGTGCGCCTGCTATCGGTCCATCGGAGCCGGGTCGGGCCCTTTCTGCGCGACGCGAGCACCCTGGCTGCCGCAGTAGTGGTAGGAGTCGGTCTGACCGCGGCGCAACTATTGCCCTTCGCGCACTCAGTGCTCGGTGGCGTGGACCTGTCCTATCGCAGCCAGGGATTCTTCGACCAGGCTCCCTATCGCCACATGCTCACGACCGTCTTCCCGGGAACATTTGCGGGCAATCAGTTGGCTACCGGAGCAAGTCCGATGGACTTGAACGCCTATGTAGGCGCGGTCGTCCTGATGCTTGCGGTTCTTGGTGTTGTTCAGGCCATATCAGGGCGGATCAGTGGTTCTGCGGGGCCCTACTTCGTCGGCATGACAGCGTTCATCGTCGGGCTCATATGGTTCCAAGGCGCTTGGTCGAACTGGCTGGACAGCCTGCCTGTGTTCCATGGCAATCCGATCGGGCGCATCCGTTCTCAACTAGCGGTTCCGACGGCAGTGCTGGCCGCGGCCGGGTTCGACATGTTGCGCGGCATCAGCTGGGAACCCGGCTGGCTGCGCAGCGCGGCGCCATCGCGCTGGCGGTGGCCCGTCGTCTCAGTGATCGTGGGGGTCACGACTCTAGTCGGGCTCCTCGGCCTAACGCTGGCAACCGGGAACTACGCGGGAGTGTCGAACTCGGTCACCGAAGACGTCCTGGTGGCGGTCATTCCACTGGTGTTGATCTCGATATTGGCGGTGCTGGGCGTCCGCATTCTCAGAGCACGTCTACTCGCGCTGGTGGTCGTCGTGCTGTCGATCAGCGCCCAGGCCTTCGCGGCCACCAGTTTCTATTGGCCGACGGGGAGTCGCGCCCTGTTCTACCCCACCACGGCCGGCATCAAGTATCTGCAAGACCACCAAGGCCACGACCGGTCGGCGACGTTCGGGTACGCGATCAGACCCAATGTGACGGAGTACTACGGGCTGCGCATGCTCAATGGACATAGCTTCGAGCCGAAGGCGATGAAGTCGGTCATCAACGCGGTCGAGGCGAATGCGTACGTCGCAGCGACGTATAGCGTGTTGTTCCCGAGTGAGCCCGACCTGCTCAACTCGCCCGGATTGGGCCGGCTGGGCGTCCGGTATCTCGTGGGCGAATCTCGTCGGGTCGTGCCCACGGTGCCGAATTCCGCGGCCCCGACGCTCGGCACACGGGACAAGCTGCCGGCGGCGGCTGGGCCGCTGGCCATCCCGGCCGGTGCGCAAGTGTCTACGACGGTCCCGGGGGGACCCCTGCTCGGGGTCGATATCCCGCTCACCAGTGCAGGCAACAGCACGATCACGGTCACGGTGTCGGCGGCGGATGGAACCCGCCTGGCACAAAACAGTCGAGGAATTGCCGCCGGTTCGGCCAACCTCCCCGTCCCGCTCGCAGACCAGACCGGAGTTGGGCGCACCCCCGCAGCCTCGGGTCCGGTCACCATCGCGGTGGCATCCAGCGCACCCGGAGTGCTCGCCTCTGCCGACGGTGCGGGCCATGTCCGGGTCCAGGCCGTCCGACCAAGTGCCTCGACCAAAGACATCCGGATCGCCTTCGCCGCGGAAGACCTGGTGATCTGGGAACGTCTGGACTATCAGTCCCGAATTCGCTGGGCGAGCAAAGTGACCGTCGTGAAGGACGACGCAGCACGGCTGAAGGCTGTCGCCGGCGCCCCTATCGAACCCGCCGGCATCATTCTCGCCGAACCCGCGCCAGTCGGTGTCAACGGCGGTGTGCCGTCCGCCTTCGACATCGTCGAGGACGATGGCGACACGATCAGGGTGCGCCTGGATGTGGCTAAAGCCGGATACGTCGTGGTGGCTGACAACATCCAAACGGACTTCGAGGCGACGGTGGACGGCCGGCGGGCCGAGATCGTCGATGCCGACTACGCCGTGGGTGCCGTCTACGTACCCGCGGGTCGGCACGACGTGTCGCTGCGCTACGCACCCCGCGGCGGCCGACTGGGCGCGCAAGTCAGCGGGGTCAGCGCCGCTCTGCTGTTGCTCCTCGCCATTCCCACCGGATGGTCGCGCCGCTTGTGCGCCAGACTTCGGCCGCGTCCGAGGGGTCGCTCCGGTGGGGTCGGCGCGCGGGGTGAGGGGTCAGTTGACGGCGCAGCGGTAGGATCAGGTCGCGCTCTCTGGCCCGCGAGGTTTCGGCGAGATGAGTCGGTGTAACGCCCCTGCGACTGGAGAGGTCCTCCCGTGCGATTGGTCGTGCAGGTGCCATGCCTGAACGAGGAATCCACTCTGCCGCTCGTTCTGGAATCGATCCCGAAGCAGATCCCGGGCATCGACGAGATCATCGTCTTGATCATTGACGACGGCTCGTCCGACCGGACGATCGAAGTCGCTCAAGAACACGGTGTAACTCACTTCGTCAGACACGCCCGGAACCGGGGCCTGGGCCGGTCCTTTCACGACGGCGTACAGCGTGCGCTCGAACTTGGCGCAGACATCGTGGTGAATACCGACGGTGACAACCAGTACCCGCAAGATCGCATCGCGGACTTGGTCCAGCCGATCATTCACGGCCAAGCCGACATTGTTGTTGCCGACCGGCAAGTGCACCTGGTCGAGCACTTTTCCAGATTGAAAGTCGCCCTTCAACGGCTAGGC
>JBHEMN010000066.1:0-7216 GCA_046262575.1 Jatrophihabitantaceae bacterium | reverse complement strand
GCCGACCCCCTCGGTCCGCGCGGCGATGCGGTCGGTCGGCGCTGCGCCGTCGAAGCCGGCGCGGCCCTGGTACGCGCCGCCGAAGCCGCGGACCCCGCGCCCGACCCGGCCGCGCCGTCCGAACCTGCTGCCGCAGCGGCTGCATCGGACCGTCCCGCCGCGCAGTGGCACCATGATGTCGACGTTCTGCTCGCCGAACGGGCCCGGCTGCAGCGTGGTGACACGATTGACGTAGAACTCCCTCGCCAGTTGTCGGTGTCGCAGCTCGTCGAGCTCGACAAAGCCCCCCGGCAGCTGGCGCGGAGTCTGCGCCGCCCGCTGCCGATGCCACCCGCCCCGTGGGCCCGGCGCGGCACCGCGTTCCACACCTGGTTGGAGCAGCGCTGGCAGGCGCAGACCCTGCTCGACATCGACGAACTCCCCGGCGCCGCCGACGCCGACGCCGACGACAGCGACTTCGCGTCTTTGCGCGCCGCCTTCGAGCTCAGCGCCTGGGCCACCCGCACCCCCGCTGAGGTCGAGGTGCCGTTCGAGATGGCCGTCGACGGCACGGTGGTACGCGGCCGGATGGACGCGGTATTCGGCGCCGCCGAAAGCGGCTGGCTCGTCGTGGACTGGAAGACCGGCCAGCCCCCGACTGGTGCCGCCGCGGCGTCGGCTGCCGTTCAGTTGGCCGCGTACCGCCTTGCCTGGGCCAAGCTTTGCGGCATCGCCGACGACTCCCTGCACACGGTGCGCGCCGCATTCCATTACGTGCGCACCAACGAGACGGTCACCCCGTCCGACCTGCTCGACGCCGCCGGCTTGCGCGCCTTGATCGCCGGATCGGCAAGGCAGCGAGTGCCCGCGGGGGGATAGCGTCACGGACGTGCCCAGCGAACGCGAATACGTCAACGCCCACAGCCACGAACTGCTTGCCGACCTCGACGAGTGGCTGCGCATCCCAGGCATCAGCGCGCAGCCGGAGTACCACGACGACGTGCACCGCAGCGCCGAGTGGTTCGCCGGGGCAGCCCGCGCGGCCGGCTTCCCGACCGTCGAGATCTGGCCCACCGCAGGTCTGCCCGCGGTCTATGCCGAGTGGCCCAGCGCCGATACCCACGCGCCCACCGTGCTCGTCTACGGTCACCACGATGTGCAGCCGGTAGACCCGATCGAGCTGTGGCACACCGACCCGTTCGATCCGACGATCGACGGCGACCTGCTGCGCGCACGCGGTGCGTCCGATGACAAGGGCCAACTGCTGTTCCACCTGCTCGGTCTGCGTGCGCACCTGGCCGCGACCGCCCGTGCGACGCCGGCCGTCACGCTGAAGTTCCTCATCGAGGGCGAGGAGGAGGCCGGCTCGCCGAACTTCGAGGCGTTGCTGGTGCAGCAGCGGGACCGCTTGGGCTGTGACGTCATCGTCATCACCGACACGGGCATGCTCGCCCCTGACAAGCCCAGCACCGTCACTGGCATGCGCGGATTGGCCGTGTGCACGGTCGACTTCCATGGCCCCGACCTCGACCTGCACTCGGGTGTCTTCGGTGGTGCCGTCCCAAACCCGGCCACCGCGATCGCCCGACTCGCTGCCGCCCTGCACGACGAGAACGGCCGCGTACAGGTGCCCACCTTCTACGACGACGTCGTAGAACTCACCGACGTCGAACGCGATCTCTTTGCCAAGGTGCCGGTCGACGACGGGCAGTTCCTCGCTGTCGCCAAGTCGCGGGCGCTCAGCGGTGAAGGCGGCTTTACCACGCTGGAACGCCTCGGCGCCCGCCCCACCGCCGAGGTCAACGGCATCGGTGGCGGCTACCAGGGCGCGGGCGTGAAGACGATCGTGCCCAGTGACGCGTTCGTCAAGTTGTCCTTCCGGCTGGTCGCCAACCAGCGCCCGCACGCGATCATCGAGGGCGTCGAGGCCTTCGTCGCCGAGCACACGCCCGCGGGCATCGCAGCCACGATCGATTGGGAGGGGGCCGGCGTCGCACCCTGCCTGGTCCCGCTGGACACCCCCGCCTACCGGGTGCTGAGCGCGGCAATCAGCCAGGCCTTCGACGGGTTGCCGGTACTTCCGACTCGCGAGGGCGGCAGCGGTCCCGAGGCGGCGATCCAGCAAGCCCTCGGGGCCCCCATGGTGTTCCTCGGCGTGGGCCTGCCTGACGACCAGATCCACGCGCCGAACGAAAAGGTGGCGCTGTCGATGCTGTACAAAGGTGCCGAGGCTGCCGCACTGCTGTGGGCCGGGTTCGCCCGGCTCGGGCGCCGCGGGCTGCGGGCAACCTGACGTCCGGCCCCGAGTCGGCCGCCCGGAAGACTTCGACTGACCGGCCGATCCGGTGCAGTCGCGGACCGTGTACGTCCACCGGTGCACTGGATCGCGTGAGGGCAGACCGGCACGCGCCGTAAGGTGATCGGCGTGCCGCGTCAGATCACCCTGCCCAGCCCCACATTCGACCTCACGCATCACACCCTCCACAACGGCCTGCGGGTCGTCGTAGCCCCGGATCGCTCTGCGCCGGTCATCGGGGTCGCCGTTCTCTACGACGTCGGGATTCGCTCCGAGCCCGAGGGGCGTACCGGTTTCGCCCACCTCTTCGAGCACCTCATGTTCCAAGGCTCGGCCAACCTGGACAAGCTCGAGCACTTCCGTTACGTCCAGTCCTCGGGCGGCACGTTCAACGGCAGCACGCACTTCGACTACACCGACTATTTCGAGGCGCTGCCGTCCAATGCGCTGGAACGTGGGCTGTTTCTCGAAGCCGACCGGATGACCTCGCCTCGGATCACCGAGGAGAACCTGGCCAACCAGCTGGAGGTCGTGAAGAACGAGATCAGGGTCAATGTGATGAACCGCCCCTACGGCGGCTTTCCGTGGATCGTGCTGCCGGGCGTCCTGTTCGACACGTTTGCCAACTCCCACAACGGTTATGGCGGCTTCGACGACCTCGAGCGCGCGACCGTCGATGACGCCCGCGACTTCTTCACCCGCTACTACGCGCCGGCCAACGCCGTGCTGGCGGTTGCTGGTGATCTCGATGTGGACCAGACGATCGGGCTCGTCGAGAAGCACTTCGGCGCAATCAAGAAGCGGCGCGCCCCGAAGCGCCCGAGCTTCGGCGAAGCACCGCTGTCGGCCGAGCGCCGCGCGACTCACGACGATCCCCATGCGCCGATCCCGGCCGTTGCGCTCGGCTACCGGGTCCCCGATCCGGTGGGCAGCCTGGACGAGCACCTCGCCCATGTCCTGCTGGCCGAGGCGCTCAGCGAGGGCGACGCATCCCGGTTGCAGCAACGGCTCGTGCAGCGTGACCAGCTGGTGACCGACGTCGCCGCCTACATCGGGGAGTTCGGCGATCCATTCGACGAGCGCGACCCCACTGCGCTCACGATCACGGCGCACTACCCCGATGCGGCGTCACTCGAGGCCATCCTGCGAGCGATCGACGAGGAGCTCGCGCGCATCGCCGAAGATGGGCTGGTGGCCGGGGAACTCGACCGGGTGCGCACCCGGCTCGTGAGCATGCTGCTGCGAAGTCTGGATGCAGTGCTGTCGCGCACGCTCAACTTCGCCAAGTTCGAGTTGATCTATGGACGGGCCGAGCTGATCGCGGAGCTGCCGGCTCGGCTCGCTGCGGTGACCGAGCAGTCCGTGCGCGCTGCCGCCGCGCAGCTGCGACCGGACCGTCGAGCCGTGCTCGAACTGATCGCGGGGGGCACCCGGTGAGCGGTGTCCCGGAACTCACCGCGCCTCGCAAGCCCAGGAGGCTGGGCGTCACCGAGCGGGTCACCGAGCACGGGTTGCGGGTGATCGTGGTCCGCAAGCCCGGCGTGCCGCTCGTGGAAATGCGGCTGCGCCTGCCCTTCGCCTCGGCCCGGGCGACACATCCGGCCCACTCGGCACTGCTGTCCGACGCGATGCTGACCGGCGCCGGCGGTTTCGACCGGGCCGGCCTCGCCGCGGCCGTCCAGGCCCTCGGCGGCGATGTCTCCGTCGGCGTCGATGCCGACCGGCTGCTGGTTGCCGGCAATGTCCTGGCCGCTAATCTGCGCCCGCTGCTCAACCTGCTCGCCGCGGTGCTCAGCGATGCGACCTACCCCGACGACGAGGTCTGCACCGAGCGTGAGCGGCTGGTCGAGAAGCTGGCGATCGCCCGCTCCCGCGCCGGGGTGATCGCCGGGGAAGCGTTGGCGCACCGAATGTGGGGGCAGCACCCGTATGCGCGCGGCCTGCCCCAGGTCGACGCAGTCTTGGCCAGCACGCCTGCGCAGGTGCGCAAGCTCCACCTCGCCTTGGTGCGCCCGCGCCGCGCGGTCCTGGTCCTCGTCGGTGATGTCTCGCCGTCCCGTGTACTCGACCAGGTCGAGGCCGCGCTCGCCGGTTGGACCGGCGTGGCGCCCGTGGGGCGTGTCCCTGTGCTGCCCGAGTCCGAGCCCGGTCGGCTGCTCGTCCTCGACCGTCCTGGCTCGGTGCAGTCCTCGATGCGGATGGGCGCCGCGGCGCTGTCGCGCACCGACGCGCGCTATCCGGCACTGCAGCTCGCGAACCTGATCTTCGGCGGATACTTCTCCTCGCGGTGGACGGAGAACATCCGTGAGGACAAGGGGTATACCTACGGCCCGCACAGCCGTATCGATCACAACGTCCTGGGTTCCACACTGATGTTCGACGTCGAGGTGGCCACCGAGGTCACCGCTGCGGCCCTGCTCGAGACCCTGTACGAGTTGGGCCGGATCGCGTCGCTGCCGGTAACCAAGGCCGAGGTCGACTCGGCGCGGCAGTACGCCATCGGCTCGCTCGCCCTGTCGACGGCGACCCAGGCCGGGCTGGCCTCGACGCTGTGCGCCCTGGCGGCATTCGGTCTCGGGCTGGACTGGGTCACCGGGCATCCCGGCCGTCTGGCGGGGGTCGGCGTCGACGAGGTCAGCGCCGCCGCGGCCGAATTCTTCGCGCCGGCGCGGCTGACCAGCGTGGTGGTGGGGGATGCGCAGACGATCACCGCGCCGCTGTCCGCGCTCGTTTCGGTAACCACCGAGCCGTGAGCATCCGTCCGTGACAACGCCGGGCCCGCTGCTGTCGCGCGCGGGCTACGACCGGGCTGCGCACCGGCGCACCGATTCGGCCTGGCTGGGGCAGGCCTGGGCGCGCGCGCGGGTGCTGGTGTTGAGCCCGAAGTCTGCGACACCGGTCGTGCCCCTGGCCAACGGCCTGCCGCGGCTGGCCTTCCGTGACGCGTCCTCGGTTGACGAGGTGGCTCCGCGGCGGTTCCTCGGAATCGTCGATGGGGTGCCCTACTTCACCGCCACCGTCGAGGCTGATGGTGAGAATTGGCGCACGCTGCGCGATCTCGGGCCGTCCATCGATGACCTCGCCGCGGGCCTGCTTACCAGCGCGATCGCGCTCGAGCAATGGCACCAGCGACACACCCGCTGTCCGCTGTGCGGCATCCCCACGGTCGAGACCAACAGCGGCTGGATCCGCACCTGTCCCGGCGACGGCAGCGAGCATTATCCGCGCACGGACCCTGCCGTGATCATGCTGATTCACGACGGCGCCGACCTGGCGCTGCTCGGGCGCGGCGTGCAATGGGTGGCCGGGCGGTTCTCGACGTTGGCGGGTTTCGTCGAGCCGGGGGAATCGCTCGAGGCGGCCGTGGCCCGCGAGGTGTTCGAGGAGGTGGGCATCCAGATCTGCGACATTCGCTACGTGGCCAGCCAGCCCTGGCCATTTCCGTCGTCGCTGATGCTCGGCTTCAGCGCCCGGCTCGACGGCGACCCGAGGATCGCGCTCGACCCGGTCGAGATGGCCGAAGCCGACTGGTTCACCCGCGCCGAAGTACGGCAGGCGGCGCAGTGGGTCGACACTGGCACCGATCCCGAGCCCGGTGCCCGAATCCAGGGGGTCTCGCCGAAGTTGTCGATCTCGCGGTATCTGATCGATCTGTGGCTGGCCGGCGAACTGCCGGGCTAATCAGATCGTCGACCGATGAAAGCGGGCCCATCGTGAATCAAGCGATCAATATCGACGCCAAGTTCGCGCTCTTCTCCGAGCTCTGGTCGCCCAAGGTGGTGGCTCGTCTTAACGATTACGAGATCAAACTGATGCGCCTCGACGGCGAGTTCGGGTGGCACTCCCACGCCGACACCGACGAATTGTCCTGGTCTTCGACGGGACGATGACGATCCAACTGCGCGATGGTGACGTCACACTGGGTCCGGGAGAGGCGTTCGTGGTATCGCGAGGTGTCGAGCACTGTCCGCGCGCGGAGGGCGAGGTGCGCGCGATGATCATCGAGCCGGCCGGGGTGACCAATACCGGCGATGCGGGGGGACCGCTCACCGCGGGATATGACGACTCGCTGGCCTAACCTGTCAGGGGGCGACGGGCTCCGGATCGCCGGCCCACAGAGACCTCGGTCGCAGCAGGGCTTGCGCAACTGCTGTGTCCTGTGTGACGGTTGGGACGCAAGAGGCGGCAGCATACTGTCGCTCGCCCGGTTTTCC
Organism: Jatrophihabitantaceae bacterium; assembly: GCA_046262575.1. Classification (GTDB taxonomy): domain Bacteria; phylum Actinomycetota; class Actinomycetes; order Mycobacteriales; family Jatrophihabitantaceae; genus QHCC01. The sequence goes on along the minus strand of JBHEMN010000066.1, from coordinate 727 downwards.
TGTCGCCACGCCACACCTGCGGCAGAAAACTCGTTCTGCCGAGAGGATCGACACGATGGCCGTGCGGCATCGCCCCGGACAACAACTGTCCTTCTTCGCTGACTGGGCCCTGGCGGCAGCGGCCGATCGCGCGCGTACCGACCCGACGCCACCCCGGGGGCGCACGCCCCGGCGGCGGCGGCGGATCGCGCTGGCCGCAACGGGGTTGGTCGCCGGCGTCGCAGCCCTCGTCGCGCTGCCGGTGGCGACGGCCTCGGCCGACCCGTCGGCCAACGACTGGTACCGGCTGCGCATGTGCGAGTCGGGCAACAATTACTCGACCAACACCGGCAACGGCCATTACGGCGCCTACCAGCTCGACCTGTCGACGTGGCGCAGCGTCGGGGGGTCGGGCTACCCCAATGCAGCCTCGGCGGCTGAGCAGGACGCCCGCGCCCTGATCCTGTATCGCCAGCGGGGCTGGCAGCCGTGGCAGTGCGCCGGCATCCTCGGCCTGCGCGAGGACAGCGACGCCCGCTCGGGCCGCATCAGCGACATCACGGTATCCGGATCGGGCTCGGGGACAACGGCTGGCGCGCCGGCCTTCCCCGGTCCGCGATGGTTCCAGTTCGGTGAGCACAGCGCGTCGATCAAACGGTTCCAGGACCAGATGCACGCCCGCGGTTTCTTCCCGGTCGGCACCGGCGAGTTCGGCCCGCACACCCTGGCCGTGGTGAAGCGGCTGCAG
>JBHEMN010000065.1:0-9373 GCA_046262575.1 Jatrophihabitantaceae bacterium | reverse complement strand
ATCGGGGCCCGCCAATCGATGACGACCGGATCCCCGTTGTCGTCCCGGACGTGCCGGCGGCCGATGTGGAATGTCTCGGCGCCAGTTCCGGCCACGATGTCGGCGTCGCGGTCGGTGCGCCCGAAGAACGGCGGGGCATCCGGGTCGGCGGCAAGAGCGCGCAGCCGCTGAGCGCGCAGCCGCCCGAGGGATTGGCTGGCCAGCTCGTCGACGCCGTAGTCGGCTATCGCCGATGCCCTGCGCTGCATGCCCACCAGACACCTACGCGCGGTCTCCAGGTGCACGCGTTCCGCGGTCAGTACCGGATCGTCGCTCACGGTTTCGCGGTCACTGCCGATCGAGCCACGGCAGGAACGGCGGCAGGTCCTGCGGCGTACTCAGCGGGAACTGCGGCGCCCGGCGCTGCAGGAACGACACGATCCCCTCGACCGCGTCGGGGCTCCGGGCACAACTGGCGATCAGCTTCGAGTCCAGCTCGAACGCCGGCTCGGGGGAGTCGCAGGAGCCCATCCGCAGCAGGGTCTGGCGGATGACGGCGACCGAGACCGGCGCGCAGTGCGCAATGATCTCGCGCGCGAGGTCGTAGGCCCGGGGCAGTAGCTCGGCGCGTTCGTGCAGGCTGCGAACCAAGCCTGCGGCCAGCGCCTCCTGAGCGTCGAAGAGCCGGCCACTGATCATCCAGTCCAGCGCTCGGCCCAGTCCGACGATGCGGGGCAGGAACCAGGTCGAGCCGCCCTCGGGGTACAGGCCGCGACGCGCGAATACGAAACCGAAGCGGGCGTCGGACGAGGCGAGGCGGTAGTCGGCGGCCAGCGTCATCGTGACTCCGAAGCCCGCCGCCGCTCCCTGGATGGCCGCGATCACCGGTTTCGTCGAGGCGTACATCGGCCGGGTCACCCGGGTGGCCGGCTCAACCCAATCCCGCTGATCCACGTCGGCCAACTCGCCGCCGGACAGGTCCATCCCGACGCAGAAGTCCTTGCCGTTCGCGGCCAGGACGATCGCCCGCACGGCGGCGTCCGATTCGGCCTGACCGAACGCCTCGGCCAGCTCGTCGGCCATGACGACGGTGAAACCGTTACGCTGCTCGCCACGATCGAGAGTGATCGTGGCGATCTGTTCGGCCACCGCATAGCTCACTTGTGTGTAGGTCACCGCCCGCACGCTAGGACGCTATTCGCGCACCGGCAACCCGGCCATTGAGGTGCCGGGGCCAGTAGGGAACGGGGCAGGCAGATGGCAGTGCTCGCACGTGGTTGGCTCTCTGCGTGACCGAATTATGGCAGCGCTCCTCCCGTGAGATTTACCGTAACCGGTGGCTGGGCCTTCGCGAGGACGAGGTCGAGTACCCCGACGGATCGACGGCGCTGTACACGGTGCTGGAGCGCCCGGACTTCGCGACCATCGTGCCGTGGGACGGCGGCGGCTTCTGGCTGGTCCAGCAATACCGCTATCCCGTCGGCGGCCGGGAGTGGGAGTTTCCGCAGGGCAGTTGGCCGGTCGGGTGCAGTGGGACGGCCGCCGATCTCGCCGTGCTGGAGTTGGCCGAGGAGACCGGGCTGTCTGCCCGAAGCTGGACCCACCTCGGCCGCCTCTGGACTGGCTACGCGCTCAGCACCCAAGCATTCGACGTCTTCCTGGCCACTGAGCTCACGGCTGGCCAGCCCAGCCGCGAGTTGACCGAACAGGACATGGTGCACAAGTGGTTCGCCGAAGCCGAGGTGCGCGCGATGATCCGGGACGGGCGCCTGCGCGATGTCCACACGATCGCTGCCCTCACGCTGTACGACCTGGGCCAGTCCACTCCCCCCGCACACCCCGGCTTTGCCCCGCTGGGGCCCGCTCCTGCGCCGCCATAGCGTGCCGCAGCGGGGCAAAGCGGGGGAGGGTTAGGCGGTCAGGCGCAATTTCAGGGCATCCAGCTCGTCTCGCATCGACGTCGGCAGCGACGTGCCGATCTTGTCGAACCAGGACTCAATGCCGCCGATCTCCTGCTTCCAGTCCTCGGCGTCGACCGCGAGCGAGGCCCGCAGTTGGTCGGCCGTCAGGTTCAGACCGCTGACGTCCAGAGCTTCGGGCGTCGGAATACGGCCGATCGGCGTGTCGATCGCCGCAGCAGTCCCGGCGATGCGCTCGAGCGCCCACTTGATCACCCGGATGTTCTCTCCGTAGCCCGGCCACATGAACCCACCGCCGGCGTCGCGGCGGAACCAGTTGACGTAGAAGATCTTGGGCAGTTTCGCTGCGTCAGCGCCCTTGCCGACCTCGATCCAGTGCGAGAAGTAGTCGCCGGCGTTGTAGCCGATAAACGGCAGCATCGCCATTGGGTCTCGCCGCACGACGCCGACCGTGCCGGTGGCTGCCGCCGTCGTCTCCGACGACAGGGTCGCGCCCATGAACACGCCGTGCTGCCAGTCACGGGCTTCGGTCACCAGAGGGATGGTGTCGCGGCGGCGGCCTCCGAAGAAGATTGCGTCGAGCGGCACGCCCTTCGGGTCGTCCCACTCGGGGGCCCGCGTGTCACATTGCTCGATCGGGGTGCAGTACCGCGAGTTTGGGTGGCTGCTCAGCTCGTGCGACCCAGGCGTCCAGTCGCGGCCCCTCCAGTCGACGAGGTGAGCGGGCGGGTCGTCCATGCCCTCCCACCAGATGTCGCCGTCTCCGGTGAGCGCGACGTTGGTGAAGATCGAGTTGCCTTTGGCGATGGTGCGCATCGCGTTCGGGTTCGTGTGCCAATCGGTACCGGGCGCGACGCCGAAGAATCCTTTCTCCGGGTTCACCGCATAGAAGCGGCCGTCGTCGCCGATGCGGATCCACGCGATGTCATCACCGAGGGTCTCGAGCTTCCAGCCCGGGATCGTCGGCTCGAGCATGGCGAGATTGGTCTTGCCGCAGGCCGACGGGAACGCCGCCGCGATGTAGTGCACCTTCTTCTCGGGTGAGGTGAGCTTGGCGATGAGCATGTGCTCGGCCAGCCAACCTTCATCGCGCGCCTTCACCGACGCGATACGCAGCGAGTAGCACTTCTTTCCGAGCAGCGCGTTGCCGCCGTAGCCCGAACCGTAGGACCAGATCAGCCGCTCCTCGGGGAAGTGCGCGATGTATTTCGTGTCGTTGCACGGCCACGGAACATCAGCCGCGCCGTCGGCTAGCGGCGCGCCCACGGAGTGCAGGCCGGGTACAAACGCCCGCTCGTCACCAAACAGGTCGAGAGCCCTGGTGCCCAGCCGGGTCATGATGTGCATCGAGGCCACGACGTAGGGCGAGTCGGTGATCTCGACGCCGAGCATCGGATCCTCCGCGGTGAGCGGGCCCATGCAGTACGGCAGGACGTACATGGTGCGGCCCCGCATCGAGCCGCGGAAACGCTCGATCATGATGGCCTTCATGTCATCCGGGTCCATCCAGTTGTTGGTGGCACCGGCATCGCGGGAGTCGCGGCTGCAGATGAATGTCCGGTCTTCGACGCGCGCCACGTCGGAGGGGTCCGAACAGCAGTGGAACGAGTTGGGCTTCAGGTCCGGATTGAGCCGGGTGAAGGTGCGGTTGGCGACGAGCAGGTCTGTGATTCGGCCCCATTCATCCGGAGAACCGTCCACCCAGACGATCTCGTCAGGCATGGTCAACTCTGCGGTTTCGCGAACCCAGGCGAGCAGCCGAGCGTGGGTGGTGGGGGCCGAATCGATACCCGGAATCGTGCCTGCCGTCATGCGGATCTCCTCGCGAGTCACCGTTGACTGCGAGAGGGCCGGGGGCCGTCGCGTGTCACGTGGAATCCAGAAGACCTTAGTCGTTGGCAGCGTTTTCAGGCCCATCGATGGCGTGCGGCCCTCGTCACACGCAGGCGTAGCGCACAGTCAGGTCTTGGCCCAGCGGGCCTCGGCCAGTCCATAGGCGTCGACGATCAGTTCGGACGTGCGGGCGGGTTTCACGTGCTCAACCGAGCCACCATGGGCTACACATGAGACGTGCAACTCCAACACTGGCTGCTCGACTCCGACGAGCGCGGCAACCCCCATACCCGCATCGATCGCCGACACGACGGCACCGCCTGGACGCTCGGCAACGAGGTGCGTCCGCTGGTGCACGGGGCGGTCTACTTCGCTGAACTGCTGCGGTGCATCGAAGCGCTGCGGTCCGGCGACCTGCTCATGTTCACCGACTGGCGCGGCGACCCCGACCAGCGGCTCGCCGGGCTCGGCACCGAGGTGTCCCGGGTGCTCTGTGCAGCCGCTGAGCGCGGCGTCGTCGTGAAGGGGCTGGTTTGGCGCTCGCATCTGGACCGTTTCCAGTTCAGCGAACAGGAGAACCGCCACCTGGGCGAGGCGATCGAGGCGGCCGGCGGCGAGTGCCTGCGCGATATGCGAGTCCGGCCGGGCGGTTCGCACCACCAGAAATACGTGGTGCTGCGCCATCGCGGCAGGCCGGAGCTTGACGTCGCCTTCGCCGGCGGCATCGACCTGTGCCACAGTCGCCGCGACGACGCGGACCACCGCGGCGATGTGCAGCGCCAGCCGATGGCGGCTGTCTACAGTGATCGGCCGCCCTGGCACGATGCGCAGTTGGCGATCCGAGGGCCGGCCGTGGGAGACGTCGAGGCATGCTTTCGCGAACGCTGGATCGACCCGAGCCCGCTGACCCGCAACCCGTACTACCGCCTCATCGACAGGTTCCGGCACGAGGACGTGAGCGCGGGGCGCTTGCCCGAGCAGTTGCCCGACCCGGCAGCGCGCGGTACCCACGCCGTCCAGGTGCTGCGAACCTATCCCGCCCGGCTGCGCGGGTTCCCCTTCGCCCCGCAGGGCGAGCGCAGCATCGCGCGTGCCTACGAGAAGGTCATCGCCAACGCCCGCAGTCTGATCTACATCGAGGATCAGTACTTCTGGGGCGGCGAGATCGCGCGCTGTTTCGCCCGAGCGCTGACCGAGAATCCGCAGCTGCGGCTGATTGCGGTGATCCCGCACTACCCGGATCAGGACGGCCGGATCGCGATGCCACCGAACCTGGTGGGCCGCCAGCAGGCTCTCGAGAGAGTGCGTGCGGCCGGCGGAGATCGCGTCGCGGTCTACGGCCCCGAGAACCACGCCGGTACGCCGGTGTACGTGCACGCCAAGATCTGCGTCGTCGACGACGTGTGGGCATCGGTGGGATCTGACAACGTCAACCGGCGCTCGTGGACGCACGACTCGGAGCTGTCCTGTGCGGTGTTGGACGAGGAACTCGACGATCGCGAACCGCGCAGCGTCGATCGTTTCGGGGACGGGGCCCGCCGCTTCGCGCGAGACCTGCGCCTCGAGCTGGCGCGCGAGCACTTGGACCGCGCTGTCGGCGAGGACTCCGATCTGGTCGATCCGGTGGCAGCGTTCAACGCCTTCGCTCGCAGCGCCACCGAGCTGCAGAGTTGGCACGACGGCGGGCGGCGGGGCGATCGGCCACCCGGGGGGCTGCGCCCGTACCGGCAGGGTCCCGTGCCACGTCACACGATGGTGTGGGCCGCGCCGCTCTACCGTTCGTTCTACGACCCCGACGGGCGCCCGCGGGCGATGCGGCGGCGCAACGCCTTCTGAGCTCAGGCCCGGGACTGAAAGCGCCGGTCCTCCCACGTGCGACGTTCGTCCAGCGTCAGCCACCCCTCGGCGAGTATTGCTTCGGCCAGCTCGCGTGCCTCGTCCCGGCGGAAGGTGCTGAGCAGCCAGGTCCACTTGGCCTCCCGCGCCGGCGCGCGGTTCCACTTCTGCTCGAGGGCGATCGCCTGGTCGAAGAGTTGTTCCACGCGTTCCACCCCGCCGGCCGGCTGCAGGCAGATGGCGGCATTGCGGTACATGTTGGCACGGTCCACCTCAGGTAGTGAAACGTCCTGGGCGAGTGCCTCGAACACGGCACCGGCCCCATCGTGGTTCCCGGCGTCGTAGAGGGCGGCCGCGTGTTGTCCCTGCCTCACATAGTCGCTGTACTCCATCCGGTCACTCTAGTTCCCTCGCGCAGGTGGGGCCGATCAGCGTCCACCGAGTTCTTGTCCGGCGTCGAGACGGAGCTTGCCCCTATGAGGCCTGACTGACCGTCGACATGTGGAAGTCCGGAATGCGAACCGGAGGCATAGCGGTGCGTCTGAAGTAGTCGCTCCACTCCCGCGACATGGTGGGCTCGGTGCGTCCGACCTCGCTGATGCGCCCGAGAAGCCCGATCGGCGACTCGTTGAAGCGGAAATTGTTCACCGCGCCCTGTACGGCGCCGTTCTCGATCAGGTACACGCCGTCGCGGGTGAGGCCGGTGAGCAGCAACGTCTGCGGGTCGACTTCGCGGATGTACCACAAGCAGGTCAGGAGCAGCCCGCGTTCGGTGCCAGCGACCATCTCCGCGATGCTCTTCTCATCGCCGGCCGTGCTCTCCATGATCAGGTTGCCCACGAACGACCTCGGTTCGGTGTCGGTCTTGGTGGCCCACGCTCGGGTGCGGACGAGGTTGGCGAGCTTGCCGGCGCTGATCCAGTCGGTCGGTGCGACCTTCGCACCGTTGTCGAACACCGACTGCAGCCCCCCAGCGGACTCGGTGACGATCTCGAACGGTGCGCACTGCAAACCGGCTGCGCTCGGGTCCGAGCGCAGGGTCACCGGCAGCCCGGACAGCTGCTCACCGAGGCGGGTCGCGCCGCCGCTGCGGGAGTAGACGTTGCGACCCTCCTCGGCGTCGCGCGCAGAGGCCGTCCAATAGGCGTAGATCATCAGGTCGGCCATGGCGGACGGCGGCAGGATCGTCTCGTACCGACCGGCGGGCAGGTCGATGTCCCGCTCGGCCCAGTCCAGCCTGGTCTCGAGCGCATCGGTCAGTTCGGCGACGTCGACGTCGGTGAAGTCGCGCGAGTGCGCCCCTGACCACGCCGAACGGGTGTAGTCGGCGGACTTGCCGTTGATCTCGATGCGCCCGTCCGGCTGGTCGAAGCGCCTGCGCAGGCCTGTCGAGGTCGTGAGAAAGTGCGACGTCAGCTGATGCTCGGCGAAGCCGAACAGCAACCGATCGGACTTCTTCCAGCGCTCGAACGCCGCACCGAGATTGGGCGCGAACTGCTCGAACACCTCGACGCCGGTCTCGGCGGGTTCACCCGTCCAGTCGTCGCTGTTCTGGTATGCCTCGACAAGCGGTGCCGCGTCGTCGGCCGGCCCGGCACTGCGCCCGGCCTGCTCCGATGCGCGCACCAGGTCGGGCAGCTCGTCCGGGCTGGTGACCGCTCGAGTGACGACCCCGGCGCTGGTGCCGTCGGGGCCGTCGAAGGTTGAGATCACGGTGATCGACCGTGAGCGCATCTGGCCGTTCGTGGTCAGGCTGTTCGCGGCCCAGCGCAGGTTGGTCTCGGAGTGCTCCGAGGCGATGACGATGCAGCCGTCCGCGCCGGACTGCGCCAACACCTGCTCGGTCAGTTCCTGGGGCGAGGTCATCGGCCGCCCTCCGAGACTGTGTTCAGGACGTTGACGCCGCGGAACAGCGCGGCCGGGCAGCCGTGCGACACCGCCGCCACCTGCCCCGGCTGGCCCTTGCCGCAGTTGAACGCACCGCCCAGCACGTAGGTCTGGGGTCCACCGACCGCCTCCATCGAACCCCAGAACTCGGTGGTGGTGGCCTGGTAGGCGACATCGCGCAACTGCCCGACGAGCCTGCCGTTCTCGATGCGGTGGAACTGTTGGCCGGTGAACTGGAAGTTGAACCGCTGCATGTCGATGGACCACGAGCGATCACCGACGATGTAGATGCCGTGGTCAGTTCGGCCGATGAGTTCGTCGGTGGAGGGACCGTCAGGTGCCGGAAGCAGTGAAACGTTTGCCATCCGCTGCAAAGGGATGTGACCGGACGAGTCGGCGAACGCGCAGCCGTTGGATGACCCGAGGTCATTGGCTTGCGCCATCTGCCGGTTGAGCTGATAGCCGACCAGCGTGCCGTCTCGGACGATGTCGAACTGGCTCGTCGCCACTCCCTCGTCGTCGTAACCGATCGTGGCCAGCCCGTGGGCGACGGTGCGATCGCCGCTGACATTCATGACGCGGCTGCCGTAGGTGAGCTGGTTCAGCTTGTCGAGCGTCGCGAAGGATGTCCCGGCATAGGCCGCCTCGTAGCCCAGTGCGCGATCGAGCTCGGTGGCATGCCCGATCGACTCGTGGATCGTCAGCCACAGGTTGGACGGGGCGATCACCAGGTCGTAGCGGCCGGCCTCGACGCTGGGTGCCTTGACATGTTCGGCGAGCAGGGCGGGCAGCGCGGCGATCTCCGCGTCGAAGTCCCAACCGATACCGGTGAGATATTCCCACCCGCGCCCCACCGGCGGCGCGACAGTGCGCATCGACGAGAACGCCCCCGCGCCACGGTCGACGTTTACGGCCGTGAAGTCCGGGTGGACGCGCACCCGCTGCTGCGTGGTCATTGTGCCTGCGGCGTCTGCGTAGAACTTGTTCTCCAGGACCTGCACGAAATGCGCGTCGACGTGGTCGACACCGTCGCCTGACAGCAGCCGCTCGGACAGCTCGGTCAACCGCCCGATCCGCTCCGCTTCGGGCACCTCGAACGGGTTGACGTCGTAGGCGGAGACCCAGCTGACGTCGGCGTACACCGGCTCCGGCGCGAGCACGACCGGCTCGGAGCTGAGCACGCGGCTGATCTTCGCGGTAGCCACGGCCTGGTCGGCAAGCCGGGCGGCCGCGTCGGCGGTACGAGCAATGCCGCTAGCGAAGCCCCAGGCGCCGTCGTGGACGACGCGGACGGCCAGCCCGACGTCCTCGGTGTCGGTGCTCGATTCGAGGTGGGCATCGCGCAGGCTCAGCGTGCCGACGCGGATGCGTTCCAAGCGGAAGTCGGCATGTTCGGCGCCGAGGTCATTGGCGTGGTTCAGCGCCGCCCCGGCGAGTTCGCGCGCGGGCAGAGCAAGGAAGGACGGGTCGATATCGGGCATCCCACGAACCTAGCCGTTCGGTACTCGCGGCCGCCGGCCGATGCTGACAGCGGGTCAGCAGACCGACAGACCACCCTGGTAGCCCTTCACGAAGGATTGAATGCGCTGCAGCCCGGTCGTGCCGCGCGCGCCGTAGGCCCTGTCGTCGCCGACGAGGTTCAGCATCGCCGACGTGGCCTCGTCCATGTCCGGCGGGGACAGGGCGAACGAGCGCGTGTTGGCGACGTTGATGTCCTTCGCGTAGGCGCCGGTATAGCAGCTCGCGGCGAGGAGCCCGTCTTGGCCCTCCATGGAGCGGTTGAACAATTGGTGCCGCACGGCTAGGCCCCAGCCCACCGCGAACAGCGTGCCCAGCGCGAAATCTGCCGGCTGGTTCTCCAGTAGCGAGACCTTGCGCGTCTGACGATCGACGTGCTTGTCGTCCAAGCTGTTGTAGGC
>JBHEMN010000064.1:0-10157 GCA_046262575.1 Jatrophihabitantaceae bacterium | reverse complement strand
AGTGGCGGCGACTAGCTCCTTGTCGGCGCTCCCGACGGTGCCGATCACGTGCGCGCCCTTGGCCTTCGCCATCTGCACGAGCAGTCGTCCCACCCCGCCGGCCGCCGCGTGCACGAGGACATAGACACCCGAGGTCACCTGGTAGGCGGAATTGACCAGGTAATGCGCGGTCATGCCTTGCAGCATCGCCGCTGCCGCCAGCTCGGTGGACACGCCGGGGGGAACCGGCACCGCCTGCTGCGCGTCGATCACGGCCATCGTCGCGTGGGTGCCGTCGGCCGCCGCGGTCGCGACCACGTCACCGACCGTGAATTCGCTCACCTCGGGCCCGACGGCCAGTACCCGACCCGCGCATTCGCCACCCAGGACGAACGGCGTCGGTACCGGATACACGCCCTGGCGCTTGTACACGTCGACGAAATTGACGCCGGATGCGGCGACCTCGACCAGGAGCTGATCGGGGCCGAGCTGCGGCCTCGGCAGGTCTTGGACCTCGAGAACCTCGGGGCCGCCGTTCGCGGTCACCACGATGCCGCGCATCCCCGCAGTTGCCATGCCAGACACCGTAGTCAGTCGGCCCGACGGTGTCGCAGGCTACCGTTGTCAGGTGTCCCCACTCGCCGCCATCCCCAGTCCGACACGCAGCGTCTGGCACCTCGGGCCATTGCCGATACGCGCCTACGCGCTGTGCATTGTGGCAGGCATCGTCGTTGCGGTGTGGTTGACGGCGCGCCGCTGGCGAGAGCGTGGCGGCACCAACGACGATGTCTGGGACGTCGCTGGCTGGGCAGTGATCTTCGGTATCGTCGGCGGTCGGCTTTACCACGTGCTGAGCGACCCAGAGCTGTACTTCGGCGCGGGCAAGCACCCCGTCGACGCCCTCAAGATCTGGGATGGTGGTCTGGGCATCTGGGGTGCTATTGCACTCGGCGGCCTGGGTGCCTGGATCGGTTGTCGCCGCAAGTCCATGTCGCTGATCGTGTTCGCCGACGCCGCGGTACCCGGCGTCGTGCTCGCCCAAGGCATCGGCCGCTGGGGCAACTGGTTCAACAACGAACTGTTCGGCGGTGCGACCAGCCTGCCGTGGAAGCTGCAGATCCACTGCATGGACACCTTCGGCCATGCTCAAGCCGGCGGCACGAACGGCACCTTCACCTGCGCCGAGGGCAGTACGGTGCTGGGCTATTTCCAGCCGACGTTCCTGTACGAGTCGCTGTGGGACATCGGGCTCGCGGCGCTGCTGCTCTATGCCGACCGCCGCTGGCGGCTGGGTCGGGGCAACGTCGCGGCGCTCTACGCCATGGGATACACCGCCGGCCGGGCGTGGATCGAGGCGCTGCGCACCGACCCCGCCAACCACATCCTGGGGGTACGGCTCAACGACTGGACTGCCTTGATCGTCTTCTTGATCGCCCTGGCCTGGTTCGTGCGCCACGGTGGCTTGCACGCCGGGCGCGAGGCCACGCCCTACACCGGCCGCGATGCCGTGCCGGATGCGGACGGGGTCAGCGCGGTCGAAGACGACGCTGATTCTGAAGCGGGCGAGTCCGACGACAGCGAGAGCGGGGTGGACGCGCATGGCCGACGCAAGGACTGACCTCCCCGGATTGCCCAACCCCGAAGTGCACCACCAGCACCGCGACTTCGGCGGCGGCTGGCTGCGTCCCACCGTCTTCGGGATGATGGACGGCCTCGTCTCCAACTTCGCGCTGATCGCCCTCCTGGCGGCCGCCAGCGCCCCGACGAAGGAGACCACGCTGGCCGGACTGGGCGGCCTGCTCGGCGGCGCCTTCTCGATGGCGGTGGGTGAGTACGTCTCCGTGCGCAGCCAGAACGAGTCCGCGCACGCCGAGATCGAGATCGAGCGGCACGAGCTCGAGCACAATGCCGAGGCAGAACTGGCCGAACTCGCGCAGATGTACGTCGATCGGGGGGTGGAGGAGCAGCTGGCGCAGGAGGTGGCCCGGCAACTCTCGCGCAATCCCGAGCAGGCGTTGTTGATCCACGCGCAGGAGGAGCTCGGTGTCGACCCGGGCCAGCTACCGAGCCCCTGGACGGCCGCGTACTCATCGCTGCTGTCCTTCAGCGTGGGTGCGTTCATCCCGCTGCTGCCCTACCTGTTGGGCGCCACCTCCGTCGGCATCTCGGCGGTGCTGGCGCTGGTGGCGCTGTTCCTCGCCGGTGCGCTCACGTCACGATTCACGGTGCGCGGGTGGGCCTATGCCGGCACCCGGCAGCTGATACTGGGGGCGCTCGCCGCCGCGATCACCTATGGCATCGGCAGCCTGTTCCACGTCACAGCCGGCTAGCGTCGCTCCGATCGCGGAGTTCCGCGCGGAGTCCGGAAGGCGGCTACTTGTGGACCGACCGGTCGGTCCCTAGGGTGATGATTCGTGAGCGAACTTCCCGGCCTGGACCTCGCCGCCCTGACGGTCTGGCTGGACTCGGCGCAACCCGGCCTGCGGCACGGCGAGCTAGCGGGCGAGGTCATCGCGGGGGGCAAGTCGAACATCACCTACCGCGTCACCGACGGCTGCACGACCTGGGCGCTGCGCCGGCCGCCGCTCGCACACGTCCTTCCGACCGCCCACGACATGGTGCGCGAGTACAAGGTCATCACCGCGTTGGCGGGCACGGGCGTACCCGTCGCGCAAGGCATCGCGCTGTGCGAGGACGTGGCGGTACTCGGCGCGCCGTTCTACCTAATGGCCTTCGTTGACGGCGTAGTACTCGACCGGCCCGAGGTGGTGGGCCGACTCGACGCTGATGCGGCCCGGGGCACGTGTGAGCAGCTCGTGGACACCCTCGGCGCGCTGCATGCCGTCGACCCGGCCACGGTGGGCCTGACTGACTTCGGCCGGCCCGACGGCTTCCTGACCAGACAGGTCAGGCGTTGGCACCGGCAGTGGCAGGCATCGCAGACGCGGCCCCTCGCCCAGCTCGACGAGGTGGTGCAGCGGCTCAGCGCCAGCCTGCCCCAGCCCTCGTCGCCCGCAATCGTGCACGGCGACTACCGCCTCACCAATGTCATGTTCAGCCCGGACCTCAGCCATATCGCGGCCGTTGTCGATTGGGAGATGGCCACCCTCGGCGATCCGCTGACCGACGTCGGGCTGCTCGTCGTCTACCAGACGCTGGCCGCCGACGACGACTTCGTGATGCCGCGGATGAGCCCGCAGGCCGGCTTCCTGACGGCCGAGCAGATGGTGAGCAATTATGCGGCCAGCTCGACGCGGAGCCTGGCAGATCTCGACTGGTACGTCGGGTTCGGGTATTTCAAGCTCGCTGTCGTCGCAGAGGGCATTCACCATCGCTACCTGCAAGGCAAGACCGTCGGGACCGGCTTCGACCATTTCGGCGCTGCTGTGCCGCGGCTGCTCGATGCCGCGTCGCGAACGCTGACTCACCGATAGGAGACCGCGGTGGACTTTCGACACAGCGAACGCTCGCAGGCATTGCAGGAGCAGGTGCAGCGGTTCCTCGCCACCCACATCTACCCGGCCGAAGCCATCTTCGAGACGCAGGCCGCCGACAACCGGGCTGCGGGCCGACCGTTCCGGACCCCCGACGTCCTTGCGACGTTGAGGGATGAGGCGCGCCAGCAGGGACTGTGGAACCTGTTCCTGCCCGACGACCGATTCGCCGAAGGCTTGTCGGTGCTCGACTACGCCCCGATCGCCGAGCTGTCCGGGCGCTCGGCGGCGATCGCCCCCGAGGCGATGAACTGCTCGGCGCCCGACACCGGGAACATGGAGTTGATCGCCATGTTCGGCAGCGACGAACAGCACGACCAATGGCTGCGCCCGCTGCTGGCCGCCGAAATCCGGTCGTGCTTCTCCATGTCTGAACCCGCCGTCGCCTCATCCGACGCCACAAACATCGCGACCACCATCACCCGCGACGGCGCGGACTACGTCGTCGACGGTCGCAAGTGGTGGTCGACGGGTGCGCTGCGGCCCGAGTGCCGGCTCGCCATCGTGATGGGTGTCTCGGACTCCGACGCCCAGCGGCACGCCCGACACTCGATGATCCTGGTCCCACTGGACTCATCGGGCGTCACGGTCGCCCGATCCACCAGCGTCTTCGGCTACGACGACGGCCCGCACGGTGGCCACGGCGTCATCGACTTCGAGCAGGTACGGGTCCCCGCCGCGAACCTGCTCGGGCCACCGGGGGGCGGCTTCATGATGGCCCAGGCCCGGCTGGGGCCGGGTCGCGTCCACCACTGCATGCGCAGCATCGGGATGGCCGAGCGTGCGCTGGAGCTGATGTGTGCCAGGGCCGTCTCCCGCTCCACGTTCGGTTCGCCGATCGCCGGCCACGGGGTGGTGCAGGGTTGGATTGCCGAGTCCCGACTGGCGATCGAGCAGGCCCGGTTGCTCGTGCTCAAGGCGGCTTGGCTCATCGACAACGTGGGCGCGAGGGGTGCGCGCACCGAGATCGCGGCCATCAAGGTCGCGGCCCCCCGCGCCGCGTCATTCGTCCTCGACCGGGCGATCCAGACCCATGGCGCCGCTGGGGTGTCCGGCGATACCCCGTTGGCCGCGGCCTGGGCCCAGCTGCGCACGCTGCACCTCGCCGATGGCCCCGACGAGGTGCACCTGCGTTCGATCGCCCGCGAAGAACTGCGCCCGTACTCGAGCACCCCGCGGTGAGCGCGCGCGCGCCGAGCCATGCGTTGAGCGCAGAAGCAGCGCGGGGCCCGGCTTCGGGCGCTGAAACAGCGCAGGGCCCGGATGCCAGGACGCGCGTGCTGCACGCCGCCGTGGCCTTGTTCGCGCGCCAGGGCTACGACGCAACGAGCGTCGCGCAGGTGATCGGCCAGGCGGGCGTCGCGAAGGGCGGTTTCTACCACCACTTCGCGAGCAAGGAAGTACTGCTCTACGAGGTGTACGGCGACCTGATCAGCCGCCAACTGGCCGCGATGGACGCGATCCTGGCGCGGCGCCTACCGCCGGACGACACCCTGCGCGCGCTCATCGCCGACCTCGTCGAGTCGACGGCGGCCAGCGCGCAGCAGGCCCTGGTGTTCTGGCGTGAGCAGCACAAGTTGGGCGACGAGCGCACCGAGCAGTACCGCCGGGCCAGGCGGCGCTATCACGACACGGTGGCCAGGGTCATCCGCGACGGGCAAACGGCGGGATCTTTCGCCGCCGTTGCCTCGCCCGAGATGGTGACCTTCACCATCTTCGGTGTGATCAACGAACTGCCCCTCTGGTATCGGCCGCAGGGCCGCAAGCGGCCCTCGCAGATCGCTACCGAGCTGGCCGACTTGGTTCTCGCCGCGCTGCAGGTTCGCCGGTGAAGGGCCGCCTTTTCCCCGCTGGTGACCGGTTTGCAGCTCCGAAACCGGCCAGGACCGGGGAAAAGCGATCGGGGCGGGTGCGGCTCTGATGGGCTGGGGACTCACGATTCCGCTCATCGGAGTGCCGTTGGCTGCCCACGCCGACCTCATTCGCGCGCTGCCCGGCTTCGGCTACACCGACGTGTGGTCCGCCGAGACGGCGGGCACCGACGCATTCACTCCGCTCGCCCTGGCCTCGACGTGGGAGCCCACGATGCGGCTTGGTACCGCCATCGTGCCGGTCTTCACCCGCGGGCCCGCCCTGATCGCGATGTCGGCGGCGACGATGGCGGCCGCCGCACCGGGACGGTTCGTGCTCGGCCTGGGCGCATCGAGCCCGGTGATCGTCGGCAACTGGAACGGTATCGACTTCGATCGGCCCTACCACCGCAGCCGAGACACCCTGCGCGTGGTCAAGGCGGCGCTGGCCGGCGAACGCGTCAACGGCACCTTCGATACGTTCACGATCAAACGCTTCAAGCTGGAGCAGGCACCTGCAGTCCCTCCGCCGGTGCTGCTCGCCGCGCTGCGCCCTCAGATGTTGCGGCTGGCTGGTACCGAGGCCGACGGCGCGATCCTGAACTGGCTGACGTCCTCCGACGTAGCCCGCTGCGTCGAGTCGATCAACAATGACCGCGCCGACGTGGTGGCGCGAATATTCGTCTGCCCGAGCGAGGACGCCGATTACGCGCGCGACCTCGGCCGGACGCTCATCTCGACATATCTGACCGTGCCTGCGTACGCGGCATTTCACGACTGGCTCGGTCGCGGCGCGGCACTCGCGCCGATGCACGCGGCCTGGCGGGCGGGGGACCGCACGGGGGCGGCAGCGTCGATTCCCGACGAGGTCGTCGACGCACTGGTGCTGCACGGCACGCCCGAGTCGTGTCGCAGCCAGGTACAGGCCTACGCAGCGGCCGGCGTGAAAACCCCGGTCATCGCGCTGCTGCCGACACCTGAGGCCAGCGACGCGGCGTCCTGGTCAGACATCCTGCGCCGACTGGGAAGCGAAGAGTAGTGGACATTCGCGCGAAGGTGGTGGTCGTCACCGGCGGTGGCGGCGGGATCGGCGCGGCACTGTGCCGGCGCTTCGCGAGTGCCGGCGCCGCGGGCGTGGTGGCGGTGGACGTGCGCCCCGGCGCCGCGCGCAGCGTCGCCGACGAGATCGGCGCCGTGGCCGAGACCGTGGACGTCTGCGCTGCTGACGCGGTCGCGGCCCTGGTCGACCGCACGATCGAACGCTTCGGCCGTATCGACCTGTTCTGCTCGAACGCCGGTCTCATCACCGGCGTCGAACTCGACGACCCGAGCGACCTGTGGCACCGAGCCTACGAGGTCCACGTGATGGCACACGTGTACGCGGCGCGGGCCGTCCTGCCGAGCATGCTCGCGCGTGGCCACGGCTATCTGCTCAGCACCGCCTCAGCCGCCGGTCTGTTGACCTCGCCGGGGGATGCCCCCTACGCCGTCACCAAGCACGGCGCGGTCGCGCTCGCCGAGTGGCTGTCGGTGACCTATGGCGACCGCGGCATCGGCGTCAGTGTCGTGTGCCCCCTCGGCGTCGACACGCCGATGCTGAGCGATCCGCTCGCCGCCGGTGACGCCGGCGCGCGGGCGGTCGTTGCGTCTGGCCGCGTCGTGTCGCCGGAGCACGTGGCCGATGTGGTTCTCGCCGGCCTGGCGGCCGAGACCTTCCTGATCCTGCCGCACCCCGAGGTGGGTACGTTCTGGGCGCAGAAGGCGTCCGATCCGCAACGATGGCTGGCCGGTGTGCGCCGGCTCGTCGCCCGGAACAGCTGATGAGAAGAGAGGAAGCCGACATGGCTGGTGTGCAGGACCGAGTGGCACTCGTGACCGGTGGCGCGCAGGGCATCGGCGCAGAGGTGTCGCGGCGGCTCGCGGCGGGCGGTGCGAAAGTCGGAGTGCTCGACCTCGACGCCGAGGCCGCGCACGGCGTGGCGCAAGAAATCACCGAAGCCGGGGGAGCCGCGATCGGGCTGGGAGCGGACGTGTCCAAACGCGACCAGGTCCAACTCGCTGTCGACGTCCTGGTCGCGGAGTTCGGTGGGCTGCACATTCTGGTCAACAACGCCGGTGTGCTGCGTGACAACCTGCTGTTCAAGATGACCGACGAGGACTGGACGCTGGTCATGGAGGTACACCTGCGCGGCGCTTTCCTGGCCAGTCAGATCGCCCAGAAGCACATGGTGGACGCGAAATACGGCCGGATCATCTCGATGTCGTCGACGTCGGCCCTCGGTAACCGCGGCCAGGCCAACTACGCGACGGCTAAAGCTGGCCTTCAGGGTTTGACCAAGACGTTGGCCATCGAGCTGGGCCCGTTCGGCGTCACGGCGAACGCCATCGCGCCTGGGTTCATCGAGACGGCCATGACGAAGGCGACGGCCGAACGAGTAGGCAGCAGCATCGAGCAGATGCGCGAAGCCGTGGCCTCGACCGTGCCGGTGCGCCGCGGCGGGGTGCCGGCAGACGTCGCCAACACCGTGGCGTTCTTCGCCGGCGAGGAGTCGGGCTACATCACCGGCCAGGTCATCTACGTCGACGGCGGTCGCGGTCTGCTCTGAGCCGCGCAGGAGTGAGCCGCGGCGGCCAGCCGCAGCCACGTAGGCTGGGCGAGACCATCATTGGTGTGCCCGCATCGAAGGATTCCCGTTGTTCGACACTCTGTCCGATCGCCTCGCCGCGGCGTTCACGAACCTGCGCGGCAAGGGTCGGCTCTCCGCCGCCGACATCGACGCCACCGCGCGCGAGATCCGCATCGCGCTGCTCGAGGCCGACGTTGCGCTGCCTGTCGTACGGGACTTCATTGCCGCGATCAAGGAGCGGGCGCGAGGGGAGGACGTCACCAAGGCACTCAACCCCGCCCAGCAGGTGATCAAGATCGTCGACGAGGAGCTCGTCGCGATCCTGGGCGGTGAGACCCGCCGTCTGCAGTTCGCCAAGGCGCCACCGACCGTGATCATGCTCGCCGGGCTGCAGGGCTCCGGGAAGACGACGCTGGCGGGCAAGCTGGCGCTATGGCTGCGCGAGCAAGGCCACACGCCGGTGCTCGTGGCATGTGACCTCCAGCGTCCCAACGCTGTCACCCAGTTGCAGATCGTGGCCGAGCGAGCCGGGGTCGCGGTGTATGCGCCCGATCCCGGCAACGTCGGCGAGGGGAGCTCGCGACCCTCGGATGGGCAGAGTGGCGACCCGGTGCGGGTGGCCCGGGACTCGATCGAATTCGCCAGACGCGCCCAGCACGACATGGTGATCGTCGACACCGCGGGACGCCTGGGCATCGACACCGAGATGATGCAGCAGGCTGCCGACATCCGCGATGCGGTACAGCCGCAGGAGACTTTGTTCGTGGTCGACGCGATGGTCGGCCAGGATGCCGTGAACACTGCCGAGGCCTTCCGCGACGGCGTCGGCTTCACGGGCGTCGTGCTCACCAAGCTCGACGGCGACGCGCGGGGTGGTGCGGCGCTGTCGGTCCGCCATGTCACCGGAGCGCCGATCATGTTCGCGTCCAACGGCGAGAAGCTCGAGAACTTCGACGTCTTCCACCCCGACCGGATGGCCTCCCGCATCCTCGGCATGGGCGACGTGCTCACGCTGATCGAGCACGCGGAGAAGTCCTTCGACGAGGGCGAAGCAGAGAAGATGGCCGCGAAGTTGGCGGCCGGCAACCAGTTCACCCTCGAGGACTACCTCCACCAGTTGATAGCCATCCGCAAGATGGGCCCGATCGGGAACCTGCTCGGGATGTTGCCGGGCATGGGGCAGATGAAGGACGCGATCAGCCAGATTGACGACAAGGACCTCGACCGGACCGCCGCGATCATCCGCTCGATGACGGCGGCCGAGCGCGAGAACCCGAAGATGATCAACGGGTCCCGGCGGCTGCGCATCGCCAACGGATCAGGAGTCAAGGTCAACGACGTCAACCAACTCGTCGACCGCTTCTTCGAGGCCCGCAAGATGATGGGTCAACTGGGCGGCATGGGCATTCCGGGGCTGGGCCGCCGGAGCGCGACCAAATCGGCCAAGGGCAGGAAGGGCAAGAAGGGCAAGGGCAATCGCGGGCCCACCCAGCCCAGGATGCCCGCCGGCTTGCCCGGGGGCTTCCCTGGGGGCGTGGGCGGATTCGGCGCTCCGGGCGGCTTTGCCGGCGGGATGCCGACACAGCTGCCACCTGGCACCCAACTGCCCGACCTGAGCAAGCTCAAGTTTCCCAAGGACTAGCCCGGGCAGTGCCAACGCCGCAGGGCGTTCAGCCGGAGTCGGGTTTGCGCAGCGCCGCGGCCACGGCGGCCGGCACCAACTCGTGACGCGAGAACTCTCGGGTGAACCGCCCGGTGCCGGCAGTGAGTGAGCGCAGGGTGATCGGGTATCGCACCAGCTCGGCGTCGGGAACCTCGGCGTGCACGATCGTGCGCTCCATGCCCAGCAGCGCGGAGGTATCGGGTTCGGTGCCGGTCACGCGGCCGCGCCGGCCCGACAGGTCAGACAGGACCCCGCCCACATGCGAGTCGGGGATCGTGATCTGCAAGCGGGCCAACGGCTCTATCAGCGCGGGCTGGGCCGCGGCAGCGGCGTCCTTGACCGCCAGCCCGCCGGCCATCTGGAACGCGGCGTCGGAGGAGTCGACGCTGTGCGCCTTGCCGTCGACCAGCGTGACCAGGACATCGACCACGGGGATGCGGTCGTGGTCCAGGCCCTGCTCGAGTTGGGCCCGCACGCCCTTCTCGACCGAGCCGATGAACTGCGAGGGAACCGAGCCCCCCACCACCTTGTCGGCGAATTGCAC
>JBHEMN010000063.1:0-10734 GCA_046262575.1 Jatrophihabitantaceae bacterium | reverse complement strand
GCTGAAGCCGATCGCGACGCGTGGGCGGGCCTCGTCCTCGACGCCACCGAGATCACCGCTCCCGAGCACCTGGCCGGCGTGCGAGCGTTCTTGGCCGGGCCGCTGCGCCGGCTCATGCCGTGCGGACGGGTGCTCGTTCTGGGCAGACCGGCCGACGGCGCCGATGCGACCGTCGACGCGAGCCGCCAGGCGCTGGATGGCATCGTCCGGTCACTGGCCAAGGAGTTGCAGCGCGGCGCCAGCGCCAACCTGATGCTCGTCGAGGGGCCGCTGGCCACCAATGGGTCGCTCGAGTCGGCGTTGCGCTTCTTCCTATCCGCCAAGTCCGCCTACGTCGACGGCCAGTCACTGCGCCTGCACGCCGGCTCGGCGCCCACTCCCGCGGACTGGGCACGGCCGCTGAGCGGCAAGACCGCACTGGTCACCGGTGCGGCCCAGGGCATCGGTGCGGCGATCGCAGAAGTTCTGGCCCGCGACGGCGCCCGCGTCGTCGTTGCCGATCTCCCGCGGGCCGGCGAAGCCCTGGCAGACGTGGCGAACCGGGTCGGCGCCACGACACTGCACTTGGACGTCGCCGCGCCAGAGGCCCCGGAGCGCTTGCTCGAGTACCTCGGGGCGCATACCGATGGTCTCGACGTCCTGATCCACAACGCCGGCATCACCCGGGACAAGCTGCTGATCAACATGACGCCCGAGCAGTGGGATTCGGTGATCGCAGTCAACTTGACCTCTGCGCTGCGGATCAATGCCGCGCTACTGGGCAGCGACCAGTTGCGCGATCAGGGGCGGGTCGTCTGCCTGTCGTCGACGACAGGTCTGGCGGGGAACCGGGGCCAGACGAACTACGCCGCGACCAAGGCCGGCGTCATCGGACTGGTGCGATCGTCGGCCAGCGCGTTTGCCGCGCACGGCAGTTCTACGATCAACGCCGTTGCACCCGGCTTCATCGACACCGACATGACAGCGCGCATGCCGATGGCCACCCGCGAAGTCGCGCGCCGGCTGTCCAGCCTGCAGCAGGCTGGCCTGCCGAGCGATGTCGCCGAGGCCGTCGCCTGGCTGAGCTCCCCGGGCGCGGGCGGCGTCAACGGCCAGGTGCTGCGGGTATGCGGCCAGAACCTCGTCGGCGCATGAAGTCCCTGACCTCGCCGCCGTCGCTCGCCGCGCTGTATGCGCGAGCCGCGCTGACAGGCCCGCTGCGCCGAGGCGACACCTTGCCTGACTCGGTCTACCAACTGGCCGACCAGACGATCGACCCGACGCGCCTTTCGGCATACCAACGGATCTGCGGCTTGCGGGTCACTGACGAACTCCCACCGGCCTACCTGCACGTGCTGGCTTTCCCGCTGTCGGTCGTACTGATGGTCGAGCGCGCGTTTCCGTTCCCGCTCGTCGGTCTCGTGCACGTGGCGAACTCGATCACCGTCGCCCGCTCGGTGCGGGCGCAGGAACGTGTCTCGTTCACGGTCAAGGCGGCTGACCTGAGACGGCATCCCGCGGGACTTCAGCTGGATCTGGTGGCGCAGGCGAGCGTCGACGACGAACTCGTGTGGTCTGGCCGCAGCACCTACCTGCGCCGTGCCAAGCCTTCCGCGCCCCGGCCACCCAGGCCACCCACGACTTGCGAGCAACTCGAACAGGTGGGCCCGGTCTCCGTGGTCCGGGTCCCCGAAGACATCGGCCGCAAGTACGGTGCCGTGTCGGGCGACCGCAACCCGATCCATCTGCACGCCCTGAGCGCCAAACCGTTCGGATTCCCGAAGGCGATCGCGCACGGAATGTGGCTCAAGGCCCGCACCCTGGCCTCGCTCGAAGGCCGGCTCCCGGCCGCATACACGGTCGAGGTTGCCTTCAAGGCACCTGTGCTGCTGCCGACTACGGTGCGCATCGCAACTGAGCGCGCCGCCCACGACTGGCTGCTTGATGTGCGGGCCGCGCACTCGGACAAGCCTCATCTGACGGGCAGCCTGCGCGCTGGTGCCGGCGCCTAGCTCGTCCTACGCCGGTACCTCGGCCACGGCGGCGCGCTCGGTCACCGCGTCCAGGTGGGCCCGCAGGAACACGCCCAGGTCATGCACGGCGTCGGTGGCCTCGCGCAGTGTGCCGGCCAGCGCATGGCCGCTGTGCCATAACCGGTCGTGCTCCACTACCTGCACGTCAACCCCGGCGGCGGCGGCGAGCGCCGCAAATTGCAGAATCTGCGGTTG
Source organism: Jatrophihabitantaceae bacterium (assembly GCA_046262575.1). Lineage (GTDB taxonomy): Bacteria > Actinomycetota > Actinomycetes > Mycobacteriales > Jatrophihabitantaceae > QHCC01. Next base: position 8,527 of record JBHEMN010000063.1, on the reverse strand, counting down.
CAGGATCTCGGCAACCCCGCAATGGATGAGCATTGGCGGCAGGCCGTCGAGACGCGCGTACATCGGTGCGTATCCGGGATCATGGGGGTCGGCGCCCCCGCGGTAGTCGATCGCGTTCGTGCGACCCCAGGCCGAGTCGATGACGAAGTCGCGGCGGCGGGGCATGTTGTCGTCGGACGGATCGGTCCATGGCGAGAGCAAGCCGAGCGCGGCCGGGCGCAAGCCGTCGTCGGTGAGTCGGCGAGCCGCGGCGACAGCCAGGCCACCGCCTGCCGAGTCGCCCGATACCGCAATGCGGGTGGACGCGAAACCGTGTTCGGCAACGAGGGCGCGAAAGGCAGCGACGGCGTCGTCGAGCGCTGCCGGATACGGGTTCTCTGGCGCGAGCCGATAGTCGAGTGAGAACAGCACGGCGCTGCTAGACCGGGCGAGGAACGCAGCGAGCGAGCGATGCGTGTGCGGCGAGCCGACCGTGTAGCCGCCACCGTGCAGGTACAAGATTGCGCGCGGCCGTTCACTGGCGCCCACGGTGATCCGTTCGCAGGGGCGCCCACCGAGATCGAGGAGTGAGACCTGCGTGCCGGCGGGCACCACGTTCAGCCCGGCGAACGTCTCGAGGAGCGCGCGCTGCAGACGGCGCGGAGTGCGGGCGTTGAGGGCGGTGCGGTACAGCGGCGCCGAGACGCCGAACACGAGCGAGCGGGGCAGGTGCATCAGGCGGATGCTGCTTTCTTGCCCGCGTCGGCCACCGAAACATTCGCCGCGGGGGCCCAGGCCTGCGGGACGGCCTTTCGGGCTCCGAAAACCACGAAGCGCTGGTAGCGCGACCCGAGCACCCGGACCAGCAGGTCGAGAGCCTTCGCGTCCAAGCCGACGACGGCGCGTGGCCGGTTGGCGGTGACGGCGCGCAAAATCGATCTGGCGGCAGCGTCGGGCGACATCTTGGCGAGCTTCTTGTCGAACACTTCCGCCAAAGCGTTGGGGTCCTGTCCCTCGACCGCGCGGGCATTGCGCGCGATCGCGGTCTTGATGCCACCCGGGTGCACGCAGGTGACCTCGACCGGGTGGCCGGCGATGATCATTTCCTGACGCAGTGCCTCGGTGAATCCGCGCACGGCGAACTTCGCGGCGTTGTAAGCGCTCTGCCCGGGGACCGACATCAACCCGAACAGACTCGAGATGTTGACGATGTGCCCGTCGCCCGAGGCGATCACGTGGGGCAGGAAAGCCTTGGTGCCGTTGACGACACCCCAGAAGTCGACGTCCATGACTCGCTCGATCTGCTCGAACGTCATGGCTTCGATGTTGCCCGTGAAGGCGATGCCGGCATTGTTGATCACGACGTGCACAACGCCGAACTCGGCGGCCACGACCTCGGCGTACGCGAGCACGGCGGCGCGATCGGTGACGTCGAGGCGCTGCTCGTGCAAGGGTGCGCCGATGATGCGCACCCGCTTGGCGGTGTCGGCCAGCCCGACCTCGTCAACATCGCTGATCGCGACCGTGGCCCCCCGGCGGGCGAGCTCGCATGCGAGTGCGCGTCCGATGCCCGAGCCGGCTCCGGTGATGACGGCCACTCTGCCGGTGATGGTGGTCATGCGACGCCCACCTCCTCGACGAGTGAGAGTGACGCAGCGCGGCGGTCGGTGCGCGCGGTGGTGCGGTACGCGGCGAGATCGAACGTGCGGGTCAGCCGGCGGAACAAGAACGTGAAGCTCGGCCACAGCGTGGTGTTGTTGCCGTGCGCGTCGAGATACCAGCTGGCGCAGCCGCCTGTCGTCCAGATGGTCTGCTTCATATTCTTCTGCAGGTTCTCGTTGTAGTCGCGTTGCCTGTCCTGACGCACCTCGAAAGTCGCCAGACCGTGCTCGTCCATCTTGCGCAGTGCGCTGGCCAGGTAGTTCACGTGCGACTCGATCATGTAGACCATTGAGCTGTGTCCGAGACCGGTGTTCGGGCCGACTACGAAGAGCATGTTCGGAAAGCCTGCTACCGCCGCGCCCTTGTAGGCCTGCTGGCCGCTTGTGCGCCACACCTGCGCGAGGGATCGGCCGTCGGCACCCCTGATCGCCTCCCAGCCCGGCGAGTCGGTGACGTGGAAGCCGGTGGCTACGACGATGGCGTCGACCTCGCGAACCGTGCCGTCTCTGGTGACGATCGCATGTGCGCGCACCTCGGCGATGCCGTCGGTGACCAGCTCGACGTGGTCCCTGGTGAGCATCGGGTACCAGTCGTTGGAGATCAGGATCCGCTTGCAGCCGATCTGCCAATTGGGCGTGACAGCCTTGCGTAGCTCATCGTCGGGGATCTGCTTGCGGATGTGCCGCTCGGCAATGCGCTGCGCGCCGAGCAGGATCTTGGGCCGGAAGGCGAAGCCGAGCACCAGCGCCTCGCGGCCCCAGTAGATGGCCTGGCGGGCCAGCCATTGCAAACCCGGAACATGCTTGTAGGCAAGGCTTTCCGGCTTGGAGTAGGCGCGATCGTGCCGCGGCATGACCCACGGCGCCGTGCGCTGGTAGACGTCGAGGTGGGCGACCTGGTCGACGATCGCGGGGCCGATCTGCACGGCTGAGGCGCCGGTCCCGATGATGGCGACGCGTTTGCCGCCCAGGGCGGAGTCATGATTCCAACGCGAAGAGTGAAAGATCTCGCCCCGGAACGTGTCGATCCCCTTGATGTCGGGCAGGGCGGGCTCGCACAGCGCGCCGATCGCGCTGACCAGCACGTCTGAGGTGAATGTGCCGCGAGTCGTCCGGACAACCCACTGCGTTGCGCTGTCGTCCCACTGGGCCGAGGTGACCTCTGTGTCGAACAGATGCTTGTCGAGTACGCCGTACTTGCCGGCGGTCCGGCGCAGGTAATCCTGGATCTCCCATTGTGGGGAGAATGACCGCGACCAGTTCGGGTTCGGTTCGAAGGAGTAGGAGTACAGGTGCGACGGCACGTCGCACGCCGCACCGGGGTAGGTGTTGTCGCGCCAGGTCCCGCCGACCTCGCTGCCCCGCTCGACGACAAGGAAGTCCGGACGCCGGTCCTTGGTGAGCCGGATTGCCGCGCCGAGCCCGGCGAAACCGCCGCCCACGATGAGCACTCCGACGTGGCGGGGGACCTCGGTGTTAGGGAGGGACTCGGGCTTCGGGCGCGGTGCCGGTTTCGTCGCGGTGGCCGCGGGGGTGGTTGCCTGCGTCATGGCAGCCAGCCTAGACAAAGCATTGAATCAGAGTCAATAGTAGGTTGGCTCACGTTCAATAGCCGGATACGATGTCGGCATGACGACCGAGAAGCGGGTCCGGCTCAACCCGGAGGCGCGCCGTGCTCAGCTGATCGAGCTCGGCGTGGAGATGCTGGCGACCCGCACTCTCGACGAGCTCTCCGTCGAGGACATCGCGCAGCAGGCTGGTATTTCGCGGGGGCTGCTGTTCCATTACTTCTCCTCCAAACAAGAGTTCCACGTCGAGGTCGCTCGGGCTGCGGCCCACGAACTCCTGCGCCGCACCGAGCCCAACCCGGCGCTGGCCCCGGTCGACTCGTTGCACGCCTCCCTGAGTGCTTTCGTCGACTACGTCGAGGAAAACCCCGACAACTACACCTCCCTGGTGCGCGGGGCAGCCAGCGGAGACGCGGAGATGCGGGCCATCTTCGACGCGACGCAGGCCAGCATAGCCGGGCGCATCATCGCGATCATCGCCGACCGGGGCGTCGCGATGGGCCCGCGGGCGTCGCTGGCCGTCCACGGCTGGATCGCGTTCGCCGAGGCGTGCGTCATCGGCTGGCTGGGCACCCGCGCGTGCGACCGCGAACAGCTCCTGGACCTGCCGAGCAAAGCGCTGCCCGCAGTGGTCATGGCGTCCTCGGATGAGGCCGTGGGCTCGTTCGTCGCCGTACTGGCGGGCGAAAGCCTCTGACCAGCACCGCGTAGTCGGCCGCCGCGCTAGTCCGACGACGCCCTCGCTCACGCCTGCCGCACCCCCGGACTGGCGAACGCCCCGGCTCCCGACGGCACAACGCGATCGCCGAAGGCGGTTGTATCGCTTCGGCAGATCTAGGATGACGGCTATGGCGTTCAGTGTGGTGCGCAATCCGAGCCTGAGGACTGCTGCCGAACGGGCGGCGATCCTCGCCGACCCCGGCTTCGGCAGGTACTTCACCGACCACATGGTCCGGATCGACTGGACTGCGTCCGGTGGGTGGGGCGAGGGGCACGTCCTGCCCTATGGACCGCTGACCCTGGACCCCGCGACGATGGCGCTGCACTACGGGCAGGAGATCTTCGAGGGCCTCAAGGCCTACCGCCAGCCCGACGGTTCGATCGCCACCTTCCGCCCCACGGCGAATGCGGCACGCTTCGCCCGTTCGGCGCGGCGGCTGGCCATGGCCGAGCTGCCCGAGGAACTGTTCGTCGAATCATTGCGCGCGCTGATCGAGGTCGATGGTGGGTGGGTGCCGGCCCACCCGACTGAGTCGCTGTACTTCCGACCGTTCATGATCTCCACCGAGGTCGGATTGGGTGTGCGTCCCGCAGACGCTTACGCATACCTGCTTATCGCATCACCCGCGGGGCCGTACTTTCCCGGTGGCGTGCAGCCGGTTTCGGTGTGGTTGTCGACCGAGTTCACCCGCGCTGCGCCGGGCGGCACCGGCGAGGCCAAGTGCGCCGGCAACTACGCGGCGTCACTGGTCGCCCAGGCGTCGGCAGCAGAGAAGGGCTGCGACCAGGTGGTGTGGCTCGATGCCGTCGAGCACCGCTGGGTCGAGGAAATGGGCGGCATGAACTTGTACTTCGTCTACGGGTCCGGGCCGAGCGCGCGGATCGTGACGCCGTCTCTGACCGGGACGCTGCTGCCCGGAATCACCCGCGACTCGCTGTTGACCGTGGCGCGGGAACTGGGGTACACGGCCGAGGAAGGCAAGGTGTCCACCGACGAGTGGCGCGAGGGAAATGCCTCTGGGGCGATAAGCGAGGTATTCGCTTGCGGCACGGCTGCAATCATCACGCCCGTGGGCAGCGTCCAGAGCGCCGGTGGGTCGTGGACGGTCGGCGACGGCGCGACCGGCCCCATCACCGCCCAGCTGCGCGAGCAACTCCTGGGCGTGCAGACCGGCCAACTCGCCGACACCCACGGCTGGATGCACCGCCTCGCGTGACTGGCGCGCCGCGAGACCTACTGAGTGTGATCGCAACCGCGGCACTGCCGCTGGCCAACCACGATCGTCCTCAGCTGGTCGGCCAGCGGCGGAAGTTCTGATGGGAGCGGCTCGGGGTCGGACCACGCTGACCCTGGTAATGCGAGCCCGACTGCGCTGTGCCGTAGGGGTGCTCGGCCGAGCTCGAGAGCCGGAACAGGCAGAGCTGGCCGATCTTCATGCCCGGCCATAGGGTGATCGGCAGATTGGCGACGTTGCTCAGCTCGAGGGTGATGTGGCCGGTGAAACCAGGGTCGATGAAGCCGGCCGTCGAATGCGTGAGCAGGCCGAGGCGGCCGAGGCTGGACTTGCCCTCCAGCCGGCCGGCGAGGTCGTCGGGCAGGGTCACGACCTCGAGCGTGGAGCCGAGTACGAACTCGCCGGGGTGCAGCACGAACGGTTCCGTGCCCTTCGGCTCGACCAGCGTGGTCAGGTCGTCTTGCTGCTGGGCCGGGTCGATGTGCGTGTACTGCGAGTTGTTGAAGACGCGGAAGTAGCGGTCCAGGCGCACGTCGATGCTCGAGGGCTGGAGCAGTTCGAGGTCCCACGGCTCGAGGACCACCCGGCTCGAGGCGACCTCGGCCAGGATGTCCCGGTCGCTGAGCAACATGCGGTGAGGCTATCGGCTGGGCGTGGCGGCGATGAAGTCGACGACGTGTGCTGCGAGTTCGGCGCCGGCGTCCTCCTGCAGGAAGTGTCCCGCGTTGGTGATCGTCGGATGCTCCCGGCCGTGGGCGCCGGGCAGCGCCGACTCTAGGATCGGCCGCATGCCGCCAGTGATCGGGTCGCCGTCACTGAACGCGACCAGGGTCGGCGTCGGTGAATGGATGAGGGCAGCCCACGCGGTGCGGTTGGCCGCGCTGGCCGGATCGTCCGGGGTCGTAGGGACGAGACCGGGCATTGCGCGAGGGCCGGCCTTGAAGCTCTCGTCCGGGAACGGGGCGTCGTAGCCGGCCCGGACCTCGCCCGACATCGGGCGAGCACAACCCGCCCTTACGAGTCGGCCGACATCGAGGGATGGTGCGCTCTGAACGACGGCGCGGAACTGGTGCCAGATCGCGGGCATGGGGTGGTCCCCGGTCGGCAGGCCGGTGTTTGCGGCGACGATGCGGGCGAAGCGCTCGGGATGCTCCGCGGCCAGGCGCAGCCCGATGAGCCCGCCCCAGTCCTGGCCGACCAGCGTCACGCCGTGCAGGTCCAGGGCGTCGAAGGCGAGCGCACGTGTCCACTCGACGTGACGTGCGTACGTGTGGCAGGCCCGCTCAGTTGGCTTGTCAGAGCGACCGAATCCCACCAGGTCCGGCGCGATCACGCGGTGCCCGGCGGCGGCCAGCGGCGGGATCATGTGCCGATACAAGAACGACCATGATGGCTCACCGTGCAGGAGCAGCACCGGCTCGCCGTCGGCTGGACCGTCCTCGACCCAGGCCATCCGCAACCCCTCGGGGCCGTCGCCGTCGCCCGCGGCGACTTCTGCGTAGCGCGGTTCGTAGCCGAAGTCGGGCAGCTGGGTGAAGCGCTCGGCCGGTGTGCGGAGGGTGTCCATCCGCGAAAGCTACTGCACGCTCGCCCGGCGCGCGGTCCGAAAGCCCCGGCGCCAGGATGGTCTGAACGGCCAGCGCCAGGATGGCCTGAACGGCCAGGGCCAGGATGGCCTGAACGGCCAGGGCAAATCTCAACAGACGTAGTCGATGCTGCCGCTGGTCCCATCGACCTTTCCGGGCGACACGTGCACAACTGCGACCCCGTGCAGCGGATTCGTTCCGGAAACGGCGAAACGCAATCCCGTGCTGACGCTCTTCTGACCGGACGGCACCGAGATCTGTTGCACTGTCGATAGCAGACCGTCAGGTTTCGTCCACTGCACCTCGAGTTTCCCGGCGGAACCGTTGGTGAGAATGACGGCGACGAAGTCGAAGTGTGCACTGGGGCAGCGCGCTCGCGGCGGATCCGGGCGGGCGGTGACCGCTACCGACCGGACGCTGAGCGCTGCCTGCGGTGGCTTGGTGGACACCAGTCGGGTGACAGCCACAGCCAGCACGATGGCCAGCAGCAGGGTGCCGATCAACAGTGGCACCCGCCGCCGACGACGACGACGCGCCGGGCGGGCGACAATGAGCGGCTCGGTGACCATCGGTGCGATGGTGACCCGCCGGGTGGGGGCGGGCGTCCCGTGGCCCGCGGGGGTGGGCGTCCGGGCGGTGACGACGGGCCACTGCGACAGCGGGATGGCGGTGAGCGCCCTGATCAAAGCTACCGGCAGTGGGCGGCGATCCGGTGCTCTGTCCAGACCGGCGAGCAGCGCTGCGGAGGCAACGGGAGGAAAGCCTGGGATGAACTCGTGCGGAGCCCGTGCGTTCTGGTGCCAGTGCGCCGCGATCATGGCCAGCGGGCCGTCGCCGACGAACGGCTGCCGACCCGTGAGCACCTCGTAGGCCATGACCGCGAAGCTGTAGCCGTCGGATCGCTCGTCGGGCTCGCAGAGGCCCTGGCTGACCTCGGGAGGGAAGTACGCCGGCGTGCCCCCGGCTTGGCCGTCCGTCGTGCGAAACACGGAAGGGTCGGTCACGGCCCGAGCCAGCCCGAAGTCGCCGAGCTTGGCCCGACCGTCCGGGAGCACGAAGACGTTGGCGGGCTTGACGTCGCGATGGATCACTCCCGCGGCGGCGGCCGCGGCCAGCGCGCCAGCGACATCGTTCAGGACGATCAGTCCTTGGCTGGCGGGTAGCGCCCCGTCGTCGACCAGGTCGGACAACGGCCGACCGGGCACGTACTCCATTATCAGCAACGCATTATCGGTGGTGAGCTTGAAGTCGTACACCCGAACGATTGCCGGATGGTGCAGTCCTGCCAATACCCGACCTTCTCGTCTAAAACGTTGCAACGATTCGTCATCGTAAATCTGGGCCCGGTGGATCCGCTTAATAGCTACCAATCGGCCAAGTGACTCATGCCGGGCCAATGCCACTTCGCCGAAGGCGCCTGAACCGAGTTCCCGGACGTAGGAATACCCCCGCGGCAGCCAATTCGGATCAGTCATGGCCGTCGCCTGTGGGGCATGTGCGCAGCTTGGTGGCGGTGCCCACCAGTGTCAAGCAGGAGCAACTCGGGCTGACCGGCGGATTGTCACAATGCCGCCTGACCTGCGTGCGAGGCGGATAACGGTGATTCGTTTCATGTCCACTCTTTCGGCTGGGCGAGGTTCGGTTGCGGTGCTAGGTTCCGGTGATCCGACGGGCGGGGGCCTGCTGTGACGATGTTTGGTTCTTACGAGGTTGTGGCGACTGTCGCGGTGGGGTCGACGGGGACGGTGTATCGGGCGCGGCATCGTGATATTGAGCGG
>JBHEMN010000062.1:0-5443 GCA_046262575.1 Jatrophihabitantaceae bacterium | reverse complement strand
ACCATGAACCGGGCAGCGCGAGCGGGTGGCCGCACAATGACCTCAATCCGGGTTGGTTCGCCGAGCCGCCCGCCGGCGCCCACCGCATCCAATTGCCTGGCGACAACCACGTCGACTACCACCGCGGCACCCACCCGGCTGGGGTGCACGCACGGGAGACCGTGCGCGCGGTGTCGCTGCTCTATTACCTCGCGAACCCGGAGTGGACGCCGGGAGACGGCGGGGAGACGGGCCTGTTCGCGAACTTCGATGCAGCTCACCTCGGCCCTAGCAGCGCGGTCGCTCCGATCAACAATTCGCTGGTGATGTTCGAGTGCACCCCCTTTTCCCTACACGCCTTCCTCACCAATCGGGTCCACGCGCGAAACTCGGTCATCATGTGGCTGCACCGCACCAAGGACGACGCGATAGCTCGCTGGGGAGCGCAGAGCATTGTCACCTGGTGAACGGACCGTGGGGCGACGGGTGTGCCTGCTAACCGGGGCGGGCGGAACCCTGGGCGCAGCGTTCTGCCGTGCCTACGCAGGCGATTACGACATCGTCGCGGTATGCCGGCACCGCACGCCAGACGTTCCCTCCCAGCACGAGTCCTACGTCGATCCCCTCGCGCCGCACGCACAACTGCCCGAGAATGATGCCCGGGTCTTCACCGTAGTTGCCGATCTCGAACAGCCAGGGCAGATCGAACGCGTCGTCGACATCGCTCTTGCCAGGTTCGGCCGCGTCGACCTGCTCGTCAACAATGCCGCCTACACGCGGCTGCATCCGCACGGGGTCATCGACGGCGACGGCGCCCTGCGCGACGTCGATCGGCACTTTGCCGTGAACGTCGGCATCCCGCTGCGGCTCGCAGTGCGCCTCGGTCAACGGTTCTGGATGCACCGCGACGAGGACAACCGTGCGCACAATCGCGACATCGTCAACGTCTCCAGCCTCTCCGGCGCACGGGTTTTCCTCGACCACGGCCAGAGTGTCTACGCGGCGTCCAAGGCGGCCCTCAACCATCTCACCCGGCACTTGGCCGGGGAGTTCGCCGTATTCGGCGTGCGGGTCAACGCACTGGCACCCAACAGCTTTCCCAGCATCGTGAGCACCGACAGCGTCGCCCAGGCGATCTGCCGCCTCGACCGCGACAGCGTCACGGGGCGCATTCTCGCGATCGACGGCCAGGGCCCGTGACAGCCAGCGAGCCAAACTGATCAGGTCGCCGACCTCGCCCAGCCGGCCCGCTGATCGCGGCGCGTTAGCCGGCTGGACGCCTCGTTGCACGCTGGCCGCGCAGGACCGCGGCACCCACGACGGCCAGCACGGCCAGCCCGAGAAGCACGACGCCGGCGCTCAGAGCGACGTGCGCAAGGTGCCGGTCTGGGGGCGGTGCGGCTGCCCGCTCGCGCAGCGGCGGCGCCGGCCTTGGCGTCGGCGCGGTGAGCGAGTCGTCGCGCAGAGCGGTCACGGCGAGGAACGGGTTGACGATGCCGTACCCGTACCTGGTGTCCGGGACGGTGGCGGGCGGGCGGTCGGCCGTGGCCTCGATGCGGTTGCGTACCTGCACGGCAGTCATGGTCGGATGTGCAGCCAGCAGCAGCGCGACTGTACCGGTGACGTACGGGGCCGCGAAGCTGGTGCCGTCGGCTTTGATGTAGCCGCGAACCGGCGCCGGAACCACGACGCCCACGCCCGGGGCGGCCACGTTGATGTAGCTGCCGGTTTCGGAGAACGGGCCGATACCGTCTTTGGCGTCGCTCGCGGACACCGCGATGACGTTCGGAAACTCGGTCGAATACGCAGCCGGGTAAGCAGGGAAGTTCTGGCCTTCGGCGTCGTTTCCCCCCGCGGCGACGATGACCACGTTTGCTCGGGCTGCCTGGGCGACCGCTGCACGCAGCCGGTATCCGGGGTTCGTCAGGGTGATCGAGATGTTCACGACTCTCGCCTTCGCGGCGACGGCCGCGACGATGCCTGCGGCGATCCCATCAGCATTGCTCGTCTTGTCATTGGCCGTGTTGGTCTGCTTGATGGGCACGATCGTCACGTCGGGCGCGACGCCGAGGAAATGGACGCCGTCGATCTGCTGCGCCGCGATGACCGCCGTGACGCTCGTGCCGTGGCCGATGCCGGAACAGTCGGTGACATCGCTCTTCGGAAAACCGGGAATCACGTTGTGCCCTGGGGCGACATGCGTACCCCGCAGCTGGACGTGCCGTCGGTCCAGGCCGGTGTCGATAACCGCGACTCTTACGCCTTGGCCTCGCGTCAGCGTCCAGGCTCGTTGGAAATTGAGCCGAGTCTGTGCCCACGGCGTGTCAACAAGCGGTCCGCCGACCCTCATCTGCTCACACTGGGCAGGTGAGACCGCGACGGCAGACCCGGCGGCTGGTGAGGCGAGCGTGCCCACGAGCAGGACCACCGCAGTCGCAGCGCGCAGTCTCACCGTTGATCGAGTCGGATCACCCGGAGCAGCTGGTGATCACTCGGCACTGGCAGCGGGCTTGTCTAGGTTGGCTGCCACTGCTGGAGCGCCTGCGTCGGCCGGTTGAGCGGGCGGCGCCGCCGGCAGCGCGGGCGGGGCAGTTTGGGTGGGGTTGGCCTTCGCAGCATTGCGGGCGGCATCGTCCTCACCCATGCCCTTGATCTCGGTCTTGAAGATCCGCAGCGAGCGGCCCAACGAACGCGCGGCATCGGGCAACTTCTTGTATCCGAACAGGGCGATCACAATGACCGCCAGAATGACCCAGTGCCAGGGTGCTTCCCAACCCATAACAGCTCTCCTCTGGCTTTCGCCGGTGACGCGTGCGCGCCCTACGTTACGCCAGCCGCACAGATGAACGGCTCCAAAGCGGCCGCTAACCCGGGATGCACCCGTGCGTGCAACAGCGTGCCGTCTGCAGTGTGTTCGGTGCCGAGTACCTCGGCGGTTTCATGCGCCCGGGTGACTAGGTCACCGCGGGTGTAGGGAAGCAGCGCCCAGACCTCCACATGGGGGCTCGGCAGCCGCCGTTCGAGCACGGCGCTGAGCGCCGCCAGGCCGGCACCGGTACGTGCCGAGACGAATATCGCTTCGGGCGCGATCCGGCGCAGACGCAGCACCATCTCCACTGAGGCGGCATCGAGCTTGTTGAACACCAACTGCTCGGGCACCCCAAGTGCGTCGATGGCGGCCAGGACCTCCCGCACCGCCCGGATCTGCGCCTCTGGGTCGGCGTCGGATGCGTCCACGACGTGCAGGATCAGGTCTGCCTGCGCCACTTCCTCCAGCGTCGAGCGGAATGCCTCGACGAGCTGGGTCGGCAGGTGACGTACGAACCCCACTGTGTCGGCCAGCGTGTAGGGCCGCCCGTCGGCGGCCTGGCACCGACGCACAGTGGGGTCCAACGTCGCGAACAACGCGTTCTCGACGAGCACTCCCGCGTCGGTCAGCCTGTTGAGCAGAGACGACTTGCCCGCGTTGGTGTAGCCGGCCAGCACCACGCTGGGCACGCGGCGGTCAATTCGCCGCGCCCGCTTCACGTCGCGTGAAGTCTTCATCCCGGCGATTTCCTTGCGAAGCTTGGCCATCCGCGCATTGATCCGACGCCGATCGATCTCGATCTTCGTCTCACCAGGTCCGCGGCCGCCGATCCCCACACCCCCAGCCACCCGGCCGCCAACCTGGCGGGACAGGGACTCGCCCCACCCGCGCAGGCGCGGCAGCAGGTACTGCAGCTGGGCCAGCTCGACCTGCGCCTTGCCCTCCTTGGAACTCGCATGCTGGGCGAAGATGTCGAGGATGAGCGCCGTGCGGTCGACGACCTTGACCTTCACGACCTCCTCCAGCTGACGCAGCTGACCCGGTGTCAGTTCGCCGTCGCAGATCACGGTGTCGGCACCGGCGCCGTTGACGACATCGCGCAACTCCTTCGCCTTGCCGGACCCGATGTAGGTGGCCGGGTCAGGTCGATCGCGGCGTTGGATCAGTGCGTCGAGGACCAGCGAACCCGCCGTCTCGGCCAGCCTGGCCAGCTCGGCCAGTGAGTTCTCGGCATCGGCCAGGGTGCCGGTGGTCCAGACGCCAACCAGGACCACCCGTTCGAGGCGCAACTGGCGGTACTCGACCTCGGTGACATCCTCGAGTTCGGTCGACAGACCAACGACGCGGCGCAAAGCCTGCCGCTCCGCCAACTCGTAATCACCGGTCGAGTCAGCCAGGTACAGCTCTTCTTCGTCGAAGTCAGTCATCGTGAACCATCGTGGCACGCCGGGGCCACCTCATTGCCGCGCGGTGGCGGTGCGTGCCGAGACACCTAGACCTCCGTCCGGCGCGTCGCCGCAAGCGGCTGTGCTCGCCGAGGCGGCCAGCCAGGCATCATCGATGTCGATCTGCGCGACGAAAACTGCTGGACCACTCAGCACGATCTCGCCGTCGGTGCGCCAGGTGACCGTGCACGTGCCGCCGGGCGCGTCGACGCGCCAGCTGCAGCCGTCGGCAACCGTGCCGTCGGCCGTGGCTAACGCAGCGACAACGGCACAGATCCCGGTACCGCAGGAGCGAGTCTCGCCCACCCCGCGTTCGTGTACCCGCATGACCAGGTGACGCGGTCCGGCCCGCGCGACGAACTCGACGTTCTGCCCTGCGGGCCGCCCCGGCTCGGCCACCGGCGCACGGGTGAGGTCGAGCGCGGCGAGTTCGCGCTGATCCGCGACCTCGACCACGAGATGCGGATTCGGCATCTCGACAGCTGTCGCCCGGGTCGATCGGGGCAGGAGGGCGGCGGTGACGACCGGCCGGTCGGCGAAAATCCGCGGTAGGCCCATCTCGACAGCGACGTTTCCGTCCCCGTCGGACTGCACACACCTGATTCCGCCGCGTGTCGCCACCGCCGCACTATGACCAACGAGGCCCACCGACTGGAGATACCGCGCGACAAGGCGAATCCCGTTGCCGCACATCTCAGCGACCGAGCCGTCGGCATTGCGATAGTCCATGAAATAGGGCGCACCGGACATCATGGACTGTGCCTCGGGATGCACCGAGGAGCGCACGATGCGCAACACGCCGTCGGCGCCGATCCCCGTGTGCCGGTCACACAGCGCGCGCACGAGCCCTGGGCTCAACTCCAGAGTGCCATCGAGATCCGGCACGACGATGAAGTCATTTCCGGTGCCGTGCCCCTTGAGAACCCGCATGACCTAGAGGGTATTCGCAACCTCGCGATAGGCGGCGTCGACGAGGTTCGGCGTGGTCGCATCGAGCCAGCGCACGCGGGGGTCACGCCGGAACCACGATCGTTGGCGTCGCACGAACCGTCGGGTGGCGCGGATCGTTGCCTCGACGGCCAGAGCCGGGTCGCGACGGATCTCCCCCGCGGCGTCGAGGCAGTCCAGCAACTGTGCGTAGCCGAGCGCCTTGCCGGCGGTCGGGCTCTCCCGCAGGCCCGCGGGCAGCAGACCGCGGACCTCCCCCAGC
>JBHEMN010000061.1:0-13168 GCA_046262575.1 Jatrophihabitantaceae bacterium | reverse complement strand
GTCGCCTACAGCGAGGCGCAGGACAAGGGCGGCGCCGGGGTCGCGCTGAAGCTGAAGCACCTGGCGTTCGACAAGCTCGTCTACGGCAAGCTGCGCGCGGCCCTCGGGGGCAACTGCGTCGCGGCGGACTCAGGCGGCGCGCCACTGGGTGCTCGGCTGGGTCACTTCTTCCGTGGCGTTGGCGTGACGATCTACGAGGGCTACGGCCTCACCGAGACGACCGCCGGCATCGCCGTGAACCGACCGCACGCGCTCAAGATGGGAACGGTTGGCCGACCGGTCGGTGGTGTCACGGTGCGCATCGCTGACGACGGGGAGTTGCTGGTCCGATCACCGCTGGTGTTCATGGGCTACTGGAACAATGAGGCCGCCACGCGCGAAACGATCGACAGCGACGGCTGGTTCCACACCGGCGACATCGGCGAGATCGACGAAGACGGCTTTGTGCGGATTACGGGTCGGAAGAAGGAACTGATCGTGACAGCGGGCGGAAAGAACGTCGCGCCAGCGGTGCTCGAGGACCGGGTACGGGCGAATTCGCTGATCAGCCAATGCCTCGTCGTCGGTGACCAGAAGCCATTCATCGCAGCCTTGATCACCATCGACCCCGAGGCGTTCCCGGCGTGGCTGCAAAAGAGCGGCATGCCGACCACCACAGCCGTGGCCGATGTCGTCGCGGACCCAAAGTTGCGCGAGGAGGTGCAGAGCGCCGTGGACACCGCGAACAAGGCAGTCAGCAAGGCCGAGGCGATCCGCAAGTTCGTGATCGTCGCTGACGACTGGACCGAGGCCGGCGGACAGCTGACCCCGTCGCTGAAGCTCAAACGCGCTGTCGTCCAGGCCGAATGCGCCGACCAGATCGCAGACCTGTATTCCTAGCCGGGGGGCTCAGCCCTGCAGCATCTCGGTCAGGTGGGCAGCGACCACGGCCCACGGCCACTCTCGCTCCACCCAGGCGCGCCCAGCGGCGCCCATCCGGGCGCGCAGGTCGGCGTCGCTCAGCAGAGTGACCAGACGATCAACGACGGCGCGTTCGTCCCGGCCGTCGACGACATAACCGGTCTCCCCTTCGCGCACCGTGTCAGGCGCTCCGCCCGATGCCCCCGCCAGCACGGGCAGGCCAGTGGCCGACGCCTCGAGGTAGACGATGCCGAGACCTTCGACGTCCATCCCGGCCCGGCGGGTGCGGCACGGCATCGCGAACACGTCCCCGGCGGCAAAGTAGGCCGGCAGTTCGGCGTGCGAGACCGCTCTGGTCAGCACCACGTGCCGCGACACGCCCGCGCGGCGCGCGATGGCGGCCAGCGCCTCCCGGTAGCGACCTGCGCCGACCAGCAGCAGCGCGGTATCCGGGACCGACTCCCTGATGGCCGGCAGCGCGCGCACCAGGATGTCCTGGCCTTTGCGCGGTACCAGCCGGGACACGCACACGATTACGGGCCGACCGGCCAGACCGTACCGCGCGCGCACGAGCGATGAGTCGATTCCCGGATGAAACGTCTCGATGTCCACGCCAGGTGTGAGCTGGCGCAGCGCCACGTGGGGCCCGAAGGCTGCGCGCAGCCGCCGCTGGGTGTACTCCGCGAGATACGTGACGACGTCGCAGTTGTGCCCGATGCGCCGCAACGCCTGGCGCCCGGCAGGCAGCATCGCCCAGCCGAGCTCGTGCCCGTGGGTCGAGGCGATGATGCGCTGCGCACCGGCCCTGCGCAGCGACGGCGCAAGCAGACCGAGCGGCGCGGACGCACCGAACCAGACCGCCGAGCAATCGTGCTCGCGCAGGGCTTGGATCACTCGCCGCCGGGCTCCTGGGGTCGGTAGCAACAACCCGGTCCCGTGCCGCACCACCGGGAACGGTTGCGCGGCATCGAACCTCGCGGATCCTTCGTAATCGGAGGCGTACACGACGACCGAGCCCGCTGGCTGACGCACGGCCAACTGGTGAACGAAGGACTGGATGCCGCCCTGGCGCGGCGGGAAGTCGTTCGTCACGATCAGCGTGCGCCTCACCCCAGTTGGCCCTTCAGATACGTCCGCCACCGCATCGAGAAGGCAACCGTCGACTCGCGCAGCACCCGCTGGAGCGCGGCTTGCACGGCCGGGCCGGTCGCGTCGGGCGACGCGCCCACCAGCCGGTACAGGCGCACTAACCCAGCTTGACCCACCCGGGCCGCAATGAGCCGGCAGGCAATCCACGACTCCTCGTACACCTGCCGCAACCGGGCGGTGCCCGGCGCGAACTCCGCATCGGTCGGCAACGCGGCCGGCAGCCGGCCAGCCGCGACCTCTGTGCCGAGTTCGCTCGCGGCCACTCGCACCGGCTGCTCGTTGCCGAGGTTGCCGACATACTCAGCCAACCCTTCGACCAGCCAGCGCGGCGAGCCTGGGCCGGTGCCTGCGGCGCTGGCCATGTGGGTGACCTCGTGCTGGACGACGATGCGCAGCCCGGCCGGGGTGAGTTGCGACAGCGCATGGGGGTTCAGCACCAGCCGTTGCCCGTACCGCGTTCCCCCCGCGGAATCCTGCGCGTCGAACACGGTCAAGGCGGAAATGTCGGTGAGTGCGCTACCTTGCCCCGCCAACGCCGCCAGCTCTTGATCCGACGCCGGCACCAGCACGGCAACTTGCCGTGCCCAGCCCACCCCCCACACGCCGGTCACCACCGGTACCGCCGCGTCCACGGCGGCTGCGATCGGCGCGAGCTGTGCGGAATCCTGCGGGTGGCCAAGCACCAGGCTGGCGGTCCCGCGAGCGGCGAGGAGCGGGCCGTAATCCCACGGCCCGGTCCAACTCACCCCACCTACTGCCGCCATGTCGTCGTCGCCGGCCGCATAGACGCGCCCGCCGCGCTGCACGAAGGTCCACCACAGATCGCGCGAGGTCGGCTGCGGGTCGACGAACTTCAGTGCGTACCTGACTGAGAGGTGCACGATGAGCACCGGCGCGGCGAGGCGGTGGGCTGTGGCAGCACTCACCGCCGCGTCGGTGACCGGGGAACTGACCAGGTAGCGCCAGCTCTGCAGTGGTACGTCAGCCAGGTTGGCGATCTGGGCCTGCTGATGCTGCCGGAAGCCCGCCGCGGCGCCAGCCCTGTCAACGTCGTCCAGGAAGGCCGCTGGCGAGCGTCTCAACACCGCTTCGGAGTGGCGCGCCAGGAGTGCCGTCACCTGCGCGAGGGTAGGCGCTCCGGCGCCTGAGCCCTGGGTGGGACCCGATGCGGTCGGCCTACCTGAGGGGCCGTGACACGCGGCCAGCAGGCAAGCCGAAACGACGACAGCCGCGCACCGGATGCGCGGCCGTCGCCGGGGGGTCACCGTTCGGTTATAGCTCAGGGCAGGCGCGTCGCACCCGTAAAGTCACCGGCGTAATGCGAGAGCGGCACTACCGAGACGTTCTCACCGCTCTGTGGCGCGGACACCAGCATGCCGTTACCGATGTAGATCTCCACGTGCCCGATCGGCTGGTACAGGAAGACCAGGTCGCCGGGCTGCAGTTGGTCCATCGTGACGTGGGTGCCGTAGTTGAACTGGTCGGCGGCCGAGTGTGGCAACGAGACGCCCGCGGCGGCCCAGGATGCCATCGTCAGACCGGAGCAGTCGTAGCTGTCCGGGCCAGCGGCGCCGAACACATATGGCTTGCCGACCTGGGCAAGGGCGAACTGGATGGCGATCTGGGCCAGCTTGGACACCCCGTGCGCCGCGGGTGCCTTCAGCGCGGTCGTCACCGCGACGACGGCGGCCTTGGGGATCGTAGGATTGCTGTTCTGGATGAAGCGGGCCTGCTGCGCAGCGCTCAGCGTGGCGAGCAGGGTCGTGTACTTGTCGATCTCCTTCTGCACGGAGTCCTTCTGCTTGGCCAGCTCGTCGCGCTTGGTCTGCGCGCTGGCCAACAGCGCCGTCGCCTTGTCCTGCGCGGCAGTGGTCGCCTGCTTGGCCACGCTGGCCCGCGCGATCATCTGAGCGGTGTGCGCTGACATCTCGTTCAGGGTGCTCAGCTGGTCGAGGTAGCTCTCCCCGTCCGCACTGGACAGCAGGGCCCCGGTGGCGCTGAAGGAGCCGCCTTCGTACTGGGCGGCGAGAGTCTGGCTGAGTTCGATGCGGATCTGCGCATACTGGGCCTGGGCGAGGGCGGCAGCGTCGCGCGCAGCGTCGGCCGCTCGCTGCTTGGCTTGGACGGCCACCTGCGCCTGGTCGTACTTCTCGACCAACATGGTGTTCTTCGAGGCCAGTACGCCGAGCTGTTGCTGCACGGTGGCGACGGTTGGCGGAGCGCCGGGAGGGCTGGGGGGGCTGGGCGTAGCCGAAGCGACCGGGGAGATGAGCAGGACTGCGGCACCGAGAGCCGCGATGCCGACCAGAACGGGTCGGATCCTGCGGGAGAGTCGATTCCCCACTGTGGGCGGAACTCCGTTCTTCCTCGTCCGCCTACCGAGTTAGCTGACGGGTTCGGGCCGGAAGTAGCCCTACAGCACGGGCACCTCGCTGATCGAGCGAGCCGTCCGTGCCGATTCACCCCAGGAGACTGTGGGTCCCCGGTTCGCCGCCGTGGAGGTCTGGCTGTTCCACGACATACGGTGCGATTCGGCGGTGACCTACCGGGGGACGGCCGACGGACGCCCTTGGGCCGGAAGGTCTCGGAAAGGTTACGACCGAACCCGCCGGAGCGCAAACCGCGTCGGCGGAGAGTTAACACAGATTTGCGTGACGCCTCTCACATGGCGGCCCGACTTTCGGGAATGGGACCGAGGGTCACCCGCAACGGCGGCAGCAAACCGACGGCCGCGAGGCTGCCGAGCGCACTCTGCTCGACCTCGTCCAGTTCGACCGGGCGGGTCGAAATGTTCAGGATCACCGTTACTACGCAGTCGCGGCAAGCCCTGCCGCGCACGCTGCAGGTGTCGCAGTCGATCAGCACGCCGCACCTCCCTTGAAGAGCCTGTCGGGACAGCGGGGACGCTAGGGCAGGCCTGCGACAGTTTTCACCGCAGTCGCGCCAACAGGACAGCCGAGGGCACCGTCCACGCTCCGGCCCGCTGCACGTCTGTGACCACCTGCTGGTCGGAGGTGACGACGACGATGGGTCGCCCCTCGGGTTCCGCCGCGACCAGCCGCCGGATCAGGTCGTCTGCGATCTCGTCGGCAGCGCTGAACAGCACGCGCACGCCTCGCGGGACGGGCGGTTGTGCGGGCGGGCGCTCGCCGCCGTCGAAGGCGATCGTGACCTCGGCACCACAACGGCCGGCCAGGGTGGCCATGGCACCGATCAGCCGCAGGCGTTGATCGGAGAGCGGCAGCTCGCCGTACCCGGTCTTGGTCACGTTGTAGCCGTCGACGATGACGTGGACGTGGGGCAACGCGAGCAACCCGTCGAGGGCGTTCGGGTCGTCGGCGCGCCGCGATCGTGCGCCGGGGCGCCCCGACGCGATGGTGTCGCCGGGACGCAAGGCCGGCGGCGGCAGCGAAAGCTCGCGCCGGATCCCTGCGGCCGCCTCGGTGAGGCTGTTCACGAGCAGCCAGAGGCGGGCGTCGTCCACGTCGCGGTCGGCACGGGCGCCACGTCGAGTCGCCTCTGCCATGCGTTCCAGTTCGATGATCCGGGAGCGGCCGCGCCGCAGTTCGGTCTCGTGTGTGGACGCGAGTGCCTCGATGCGATCCTGCGCGTCGGCCAGCGCCGCTTGCGCTTCCTCGACCTGCTGGGTCGCCGCACGCAACTGCGCGGTGCGGGCCCGCAGCTGACGCCGCAGGTCGCTCAGTTCAACGGCGCTCGCCTGCTCAGCGTCCTGCAGGGCCTTGCGTAACCGGGCGGGCTCGCCCTTCGCCTTGGCCCGAAGCTCCGCGAGCTCCTCTCTCAGCCTGCTCAGCTGCTCGGTCGAGGCGTCGCCCTGCCCACGGGCGTCTGCCCAACGGGTGTTGGCCTGCGTGAGGGTGCCCGTCCAGCCCTCGGGGCGGGGCAGGTACGCGATGATCGCGGTGTCGACGGGGTCCGACGCCGCGGTCGAACTACCCTCGCGCACCGCCTGCGCCAACTGTGGCGAGGCGGCCGTGACGACGTCGGCGACCTTCCCTCGAAAGTCGCTGTCGGCGTCGAGCGCGGCCGCCAGCATCGCGGCACCGAGGCGCGCGCGCCTGGCCGGTGTGAACCGCGCGATGGTGCGCAGGGCGGCCGGCACCTCGTCGGGCGGCAGCTGCGCGAGCACGTCGGCCGCAATCAGGACCAGCCGCTGCCGGGCGGGCTCAGTGAGCCCGACGGCAGCCGGGGCCACCGGCTGCTGCGCCGCGGTACTCATCGCTCGAGCGTACGGCGCGGGCCGGCTCGGGCGCGGCTGGCCGATTTCGTCGGACCTGCGGCTTACGGTCCGGGCATGGCGTCAGCGCAGTACGTGCAAACCAGTCTCGATGAGCTGGCCGAACCACTGCGCACGACGACGTTCACGGTCGTCGACCTCGAGACCACGGGCGGCTCGTCGGCGTGCGACGCCATCACCGAAATCGGCGCGGTGCGCGTGCGCGGCGGTGAAGTCCTCGGTGAGTTCCAGACGCTCGTTCATCCCGACGTCCCCATCACCGCGTTCGTCAGCGTGCTCACCGGGATCACCGACTCGATGCTCGCCACGGCGCCACCCATCGGGGCGGTGCTGCCGGCATTCCTGGAATTCGCGCGCGGCAGTGTGCTCGTGGCTCACAACGCTCCCTTCGACGTCGGCTTTCTTCGGGCAGCTGGCGCAGCGCACGCCATCGCGTGGCCCGGCTTCGCCGTCGTCGACACCGCGATCCTGGCCCGGCGCATCCTGTCCCGCGATGAGGTTCCCAATTGCAGACTCGCCACCCTGGCCGCGTTCTTCGGGGCGACAACCGCCCCGAACCACCGCGCCCTGGCCGACGCCCGCGCCACGGTCGACGTGTTGCATGCGCTGATCGGCCGGCTCGGCAGCATCGGCGTGCAATCGCTGCCCGAGCTGCGCTCGTTCACCGCGCAGGTGTCTGCGGCCCAGCGCCGCAAGCGATACCTCGCCGACGGACTGCCAGCGGGCCCGGGCGTGTACATCTTCCGCGACCCGCAGGGTGTCGCACTCTACGTCGGCACGAGCCGAAACCTGCGCTCACGGGTCCGGCAGTACTTCATCGCCAGCGAAACGCGCAGTCGCATGGGCGAGATGGTCGGGCTGGCCGATCGGGTCGACCCGATCGAATGCGCCCACGCGCTCGAGGCCCAAGTACGCGAGCTACGCCTGATAGCAGCACACAAACCCCGTTACAACCGCCGTTCCAAGTTCCCCGAGCGTTCGATATGGCTGAAGCTGACCGTCGAGGCCTACCCACGGCTCTCGATCGTGCGCCAGGCGCGCCTCGACGGGGCGACCTACCTCGGCCCGCTGCGTTCGCAACGACAGGCCGAGACGGTGCGCGACGCCATCCACGACGCCGTCCCCCTGCGCCAGTGCACCGACCGGCTCGCGGTAGGGCGCGCCGTGCGCGCCGCGTGTGCGCTCGCCGGGATGGGCCGCTGCTCCGCGCCGTGCGAAGGCGCCACGACGCCGGCGGACTACCGGGCGCTTGCCGAGCTCGTCGCGGTTGCCTGGACCGGCGATGTGCGCCCCCTCGTCGCGCCGCTGCAGGCCAAGTTGGCCCAGCTCTCCGACGGCCAGCGCTTCGAACAGGCCGCGGTGGTCCGTGACCGCATCGCGACGGTCGTGCGTGCCTGTGCCCGGATGCAACGCCTCACCGCGTTGCGGTCGGTCCGCGAGATGGTCGCGGCGCGACCTGACGGGGATGCCGGCTGGGAAATATCGGTGCTGCGCCAGGGTCATCTGGTCGCCGCAGGGGTTGCCCCGCGCGGCGTGGCGCCGTGGGCCGTGATCGAATCACTGTTGGCTACCGCCGATGCCGTCGAGCCCGGCTCGGTGGCCTTGACCGAAGAGACGGAGTGCCTCCTGCGCTGGCTTGAGCAACCCGGCACCCGCTTGGTCCTGGCCAGTGACTCGTGGGCGATGCCGGCCTTCGGGGCGGGCGGCCTGCGGGCGTTTCTCGGCTCCGACGCGGCGAGGACGCCCGACCCGTTCGCCGACCGCCGCCGCCTGCCCGTCGTCTCCCGCCCGGCTCGCGCGTTGGGCTGACCGACCCCAACTCCCCTGGGCGGGACGGGTATTAGCGCTGGCGGTCCAGCTGAGCCAACCAGTCGTTGTAGGACGAGCGCGCCGTGTCGTCGTCGTCGAGGTTCGCCGCCTCGGAGTCGCCGGTGTCCATGCCGGTGTGCGCACTGAACGTGGCCCGACGCACCTGTTCGAGCCACCCGGAGTCGTCGGCCGGCTCGCCCCGGCGCAGCCAGCCGACGACAAGCACGATCATGACGACCGCCATGATCCCGTCGCCGCCGAACCACATGATCGCGCCGCCGGTGTGGGTATCGGACAAAGCACCGACCCGCAGACCGGGCGAGGTCACCATGGCAACCGGCCTGGTGCCCTGCAGCAGCACGACCCCGGTGAAGGTGTCCACTGCCATCGCCACGGCGAGCAGCAGCCACCGCGCGGGCGACGCGAGGCGCCAGCGGATGGGTTCGTCACCGACGATCAGGGAGAAGAACTGGCACCCGGCGAGCACGTACACCAGGTGCTCGACCTGGCCGGCCCAGGTGGTGCGCATGATTGTGTCCATCAGACCGGTCAGATGACTGCCTACAATCACCACCGTGTAGGACGCGAGTGCCACCGGCGGCGCGGTCAACAGCGACAGCACCCGCCCTCGCACGACACGCTCAATGCGCGAACGGCGCGGCTCGGCACTCGCAGTAAGGGCGAGGGTGACCGGCCGGCCACACATGAGCAGAACGGGCGCGAGCATCACCAGCGCGAGGTGGCCGATCATGTGCGCCGTGAACAGCACCTGGTCGTAGACCGCGATGCTGCCACTCGTCGCGAATCCGCACACGGCCAGCCCGGCCATGAAGGCGATCGTGCGCTCGAGGGGCCAGCGCAAGCCGGGGTGACGGGCCGGCACGAGCGCCACGCCGGTCAGGTACCACGCGGCGGCCAGCACCAACACCGCGAGCGCGACCGCGTCGAGCTGCCACACGGTGAACAGCGCGCTACCTAACAACGGCCGCGTCGGATCAGCTCCGGCGCGGTAGAGCGCCTGGGCGGTGTGGACGTGGCCCGCCCCCATGCCTGGCATGGCCGGGCTCGCGCCGGCGAGGTAGTGCACGACCGCGCCGCTGAGCGCCAGGAGCGCACCTGCGGCAAGAACCCATGCCGCCAACGCCAGCGGCGGCACCCGGCGAGAGCTTGCCGTTGCGGACATATGACCAGTCTCCCCCGCAGACGCCCGCTGGAGCTTTCCACCCCCGGCGTGCCTGAGCTGACAGTGAATATTCAGGCGCCAGCGCGCCGGCTAGCCTCGATCCACCGGTCCAGCACGGCTGCGGCGCGACCGCTGTCGACGGCCTCGGTTGCCGCACCCAGCCCGTTGCAGATGGCGCTCTGCAGATCCACCGCATTCAGCCCGTCGTGCGCCGCGATGGCCGCCGCGGCGTTGAGCAACACGGCGTCGCGGGCTCCGGCGCCACCGCCAGCGAGAACGGCTCGTACCACGGCCGCGTTGTGCACGCGATCCCCGCCGCGCAGGGCTTCGGGGGGCACGGTCGCGATGCCGAACGTGACGGGGTCGATCCAGGCCTCGGTCACGGTGCCTTGCGCAGCGATCCACACGCTCGACGTGGTCGTCGTCGTCAGCTCATCAAGGCCGTCGTCGCCGCGAAACACCAGCGCGCAGTCACCGCGCTGTGCGAGCACTTCGGCCATCACCGGCGCCATCCGCCGATCGGCGCAGCCGATGGCCGCCGCGCGCACCCGAGCCGGGTTGGTCAACGGGCCGAGGAAGTTGAACGCGGTCGGCACGCCGAGTTCCCTGCGCGGTCCCCCGGCATGCCGCATCCCCGCGTGAAAGACGGGGGCGAAGCAGAAGCCGATGCCCACCTCGGCCACCGTCGCAGCCACACCCGCCGCCGGCAGGTCGATCGCGACGCCCAGCTCCTCGAGCACATCCGCGGCGCCGCAGGCCGACGAGGCAGCCCGGTTGCCGTGTTTGACCACCCGTCGGCCCGAGCCCGCCACGACGAGCGCCGCCATGGTCGAGATGTTCACCGTGTGCGCCCGATCGGCGCCGGTGCCCACGACATCGACCGCCATCCCGTCGATCAGCACGGGCACGGCCCGAGCCAGCATGGTTTGCACCAGTCCGGCCAACTCGGCCGGGGTCTCGCCCTTGGCCCGCAGAAGGACCGCGAAGGCGGCCAGCTGCGCGGGGGTGGCCGCGCCGGTCATAATCTCGTCCATGGCCCACGCGGTGTCCGCCGCGGCGAGCGCATCGCCTCGCATCAGCGCGGTCAGGACTCCCGGCCAGTCCCGGCCAGGCTCAGCAGCGGACACCGCTAGCGGATGATGGGCAGGCCGGCGCTGCGGCGTTGCAGTTGCGCGGCCACCACTGCAGCCGCATCGACCGGATCCAGCGGGCGGCTGATGACCGCGTCCGCGAGCGACCAGCTGGCCAGCCAGCCGTCCTGCTTGCGGGCGACCAGTACGACGATCGGCGGGCAGTCGTCGATCTCGTACTTGAACTGCCGGGCCAGGCCCATCCCGCCCGTCGGCTGGGCCTCTCCGTCGAGGATCACGAGGTCCAGTCCACCCTCGTCCAGCTCGGCCAGCACCTCGGCATTGGTGGCGCACTCGACCCAGTCGATCCGGGGGGAGTCCGCAGCGGGGCGGCGGCCCACCGCGGTGCGCACCTGAGCCCGGACGTCGGCCGAATTGCTGTAGAGGACCACCGTGACCGCATCGCTGGACTCGCTCATGGCGCGAATCGTATCCGCGCGGCCAGGGCGGCCTCTCGGCGGTCGTATCGCGCAGGTAACACGCCCCCCACCCCGACGGCATTGCGGTGCCCCGGCAGGCCATAATGCGGTGGTGACCTCGACCGCCACAGTGCCCAGCTTCGAGTCCAGCAAGGTGCACTCCCTGACGCGTCCGAACATCGTCAGCGTCGGCACCATCATCTGGCTCTCCAGCGAGCTCATGTTCTTCGCCGGCTTGTTTGCGATGTACTTCACCGTGCGCTCGGTGCACCCGGGGAACTGGCCGATGACGTTGCCCGGCGGCAACGACATCAAGCTGAGCCTGGCCTACGCCACGCCGTTCACGGTGATCCTGGTGGCCTCCAGCTTCACCTGCCAGTGGGGAGTGTTCGCCGCCGAGAAGGGCGACGTCTTCAAGCTGCGCAGATGGTTCACCATCACGTTCTTCATGGGGTTGATGTTCGTGCTCGGGCAGGCCAATGAGTACCGCCAGCAGGTCGGTGACGGCAACACCATCTCGGCCACTGGTTACGGCTCGGTCTTCTACCTCACCACGGGCTTTCACGGGCTGCACGTCATCGGTGGTCTGATCGCCTTCATCTTGTTCCTGATCCGCACCACCCTGGGCAGGTTCACGCCCGCACAGGCAACGGCCGCGATCGTCGTGTCCTATTACTGGCACTTCGTCGACGTGGTGTGGATCGCACTGTTCGCGATGATCTACATCATCCGATGACACCCGTCCACGACAGCGTCGACGGCGATCCGTCGAGCGGGAAGGGGCTTTTCGTGGGGGACGACTGCGATGTCGAGGGCGAGCTCGGCTTCGCGCCGGCCGTTTCGGTCACCGGAGCCGAGCCGCCGAGCCCGCCCGCGACGGGATCGAGCACATCGCCGCCGGCGTCGAAGCCGGACCCACGCCGAGGCCTGCGCCGGCGGTTGGGTGCCGGTGCTCTCCTGATCGCTGCCCTGATCTCGATGGGCGGAACCTACGCGGCATTCGCGTCTTCGGGCGCCCCGGACACCAGCACCGCGAGCGACATCGCCGCAGGGCGACAGCTGTACCAGACGAGCTGCATCACCTGCCACGGCGTCAACCTGCAGGGCGTCAGGGACCGCGCCCCGTCCCTGCTCGGCGTCGGCGGCGCCTCTGTCTACTTCCAGGTAATGACCGGCCGCATGCCTGCGACTGGGCAGGGCGCCGACCAGAAGCGCAAGACCGCGAAGTTCGACGAGCAGCAGGTCAAGCAGCTCGCCGCCTACGTCCAATCGATCGGCGGCGGCCCGCAACTGCCCGGCGGCGACCTGCGCGCCGGGGACATCGCCAAGGGCGGCGACCTGTTCCGGCTCAACTGCGCGTCCTGCCACGGCACCACGTTCCAGGGTGCCCCGCTGTCGGCCGGGAAAGTGGCTCCTGGTCTCAACCGCGCAACCGACGAAGAGTTCTACGCCGCCATGCTCAGCGGCCCGGAGAGCATGCCGATCTTCAGCGACAACCAGCTGACCCCACTGCAGAAGCGCGCGATCATCAACTACGTGCAGACCATGAAATCCTCCAAGGACCCAGGCGGGAACGGCATCGATCGCATCGGCCCGGTGTCCGAAGCCCTCGTGTTCTTCATCGCCGGAGTAGGTGCAGTGATGGCCGCGATCCTGTGGATCGGAGCGAAGGCCCAATGAGCACCGGCCACTCCCCAGCCGACGTGTCGGCGGACGAACTGCGAGCGATGACGCCTGAACAGGCGATGTTGGCCGCCGCGGAGGTCGACGGCGTCCACATCGTGCATCGCCGCGACCGCTTCCCGGTCCGCGGCACGAAAGCCGAGAAGCGGGCCGAGCGCGGCGTCGCATTGGCGTTCCTGGTGTCGGCGCTATCCGGGGTGGGTTTCATTGTCGCGTTCGTAGCGCTGCCCTTTCGTTGGCACCTGCCCGGCACCCCGCAGACCTTCCGGTTCTACACCCCGGCGCTCGGCGGTCTACTCGCGATGATGCTGCTGTTCATGGGCGTCGGTCTGGTCCTGTGGGCCAAGTGGCTGATGCCCGAGGAAGAGGTCATCCAGGATCGCCACGACGAGCCGTCCAGCGAAGCAGACAAGCTGATGGCGCAGGCAACACTGTCGGTCGGCCTCGAGGACACCGGCCTGCCGCGCCGCTCACTGATTCTGCGCACGCTCGGCCTGGCGGGCGGGGCGATCGCGACCGTCCCGCTCGTCGCGATGGTGGGCGCGATGATAAAGAAGCCTGGTAAGCAGCTCGAGCACACGTTGTTCGCCCCGAACCCCAAACTGTTCCCGCCGTCGGGCCGGATCCCGCTCGTCTATTC
>JBHEMN010000060.1:0-3717 GCA_046262575.1 Jatrophihabitantaceae bacterium | reverse complement strand
TGCTCGGGCTGGGCAACATCGGGCCGGCCGCCGCGCTGCGCAATGCGGCGGTGGTTACCGGGCGCGACTTGTCGGCATTGCGGGTCGTGGTGTCCGGTGCCGGAGCGGCGGGAGTGGCTTGCACGAAGATCCTCCTCGCAGCCGGCATCGGGGACATCGCGGTCGCCGACTCGCGCGGCATCCTGCATCCACGCCGCAGCGGCCTCACCGCGGTCAAAGAGGAACTGGCCCGTACGACCAACAGGACCGGCCTGACCGGCTCGATCCACGATGCCCTGCACGGAGCTGACGTGTTCCTCGGCGTGAGTGCAGGAGCCATCGCCGAGGATTCCATCGCCCGGATGAATGCGAACTCGATCATCTTCGCGCTCGCTAACCCGACACCTGAAATCGCTCCTGAGCTCGCGCACCGGCACGCCAGCATCGTCGCCACCGGCCGCAGCGACTATCCCAACCAGATCAACAACGTGCTCGCGTTTCCCGGTGTGTTCGCCGGTGCGTTCGACGCGGGCGCCCGCTCGATCACCGAGAACATGAAGCTCGCCGCGGCCACCGCGCTGGGCAACGTCGTGGTCGACAGGCTCGCCGCCGACTGCATCGTGCCGACGCCGTTCGACCCCCGAGTGGCTCCGGCGGTAGCTGCCGCGGTTGCCGACCAGGTCCGAGTCGACGGCGTAGCAGGCTAGGCAACGACCAGCTGACGAGCGCTGGCACCCGAGCGGCCGAGCTGGGTCCACACGCCCGCGAGCCGCCGCACCGCCTCGTCGAGCCGTTCGGCCGGGAGCGAGAAGGGCAGTCGCAGGAATCGCTCGAGGGTGCCGTCGATGCCGAAGCGCGAGCCGGGGACCACCACCACACCCGACTGGGGGGCAAGCAGGCTGAGCGGCGTCGAGAGCGCGGCGTCGAGCTCAGCCCACAGCGACAACCCCCCCTGCGGCACGGTGACGCGCCACTGCGGCAGGTCGCGAGCCAGCGCGGCAGTCAGGGCGTCGCGCTGCGGGAGCAGTTCGGCAACTCGGGCGGCGGTGATCTCGTCCAGGCGCCCGAACAGGTCGGCGGCGACCAACTGGTCGAGCACGGCGCCACCCATGTCGATCGTGGTCCGCAGGGCGGCAAGCCGGTGCACGAGCTCGGTGGAGGCCCGCAGCCAGCCGATTCGCAAGCCACCCCACACGGGCTTGGACAGTGAGCCGAGGCTGATGACGCTTGGATCTATCGCAGCACTGGCCTCGACGCCGGTACAGAACCCGAGGTCGACGAAGGACTCATCGATGACGACGGTGGTGCCGGTCTGGCGCGCGGTGCGAAACACCTCGCGTCGAGCCGTCGCGTCGAGCAGCGCGCCCGTGGGGTTGTGGAAGTCCGGACTGAGGTAGGCCAGCCGGGGCGCGGTCTGGCGCAGCGTCGCCTGCAACAGGTCGACCTGCCAACCGCCGCCCGCAGCCATCGGGACCGGAACCACCCGGGCGCTGTTTCCCCGGATCGCGTCCAACGCACCGGGATAGGTGGGCAATTCGGTGAGCACCCGGTCGCCGGGGCCGATGAGCAGCCGCAGCAGCAGATCGAACCCGTGCAACGCGCCGTTGGTGATCAGGATCTGATCGGCGTCAGTGGGCACGCCGCGCGCGACGAAGCGAGCCGCTACCGCTACGCGCAATGCCGGTAGTCCGGACGGGTCGTAGCCATCGGTGCGGGTGAAGGCGGACAGGGTCGCGGCGGCATTGTCGAGCGCGGTTTCGATCACCTGCGGCGGGGCGGCCAGCGTGGCGCGCGACAGATCTATGACGTCGGGTGAATCGCTGCCCACCGTGCTCCAGCGGGCGAGCGAGGGCCGAACTCGCGAAGCCGCCGGGACGCTGACGAAACTGCCGGACCCGGTTCGGCTGATGAGGAAGTACTCGGCGCGCAACGCATCGTAGGCGGCCGTGACGGTGGCACGGCTGATCTGCAAAGCGACCGCCAGCTCGCGCTCGGAGGGCAGCCGGGCCTGCGTGGCGATGCGGCCGTCGAGAACGAGGGCGGTGATGCCATCAGCGAGCGCGCTGTAGACCGGACCGGGCAGTGTGCGCAGGTCGGGTAGCAGCGCCGCGAGCGCACGCCCACCGAGGCGCGACACGTGAGCCATCAGCCCATGGTGACACACGATTGGCCTGATTGGTACGCCATGCAACGGTGATTGGCCCGCGAAACGAGCCATCATGATGTGGCACAGTGCAGCTATGGCCTGGAACGGACTCTCCCGTCGCGTGCTCCAACTATATATTGGCCTCCTTCTCTACGGTCTGTCCGGGGCGCTTCTGGTGCGCTCGGGACTCGGCCTGGATCCCTGGGACGTGTTCCACCAAGGCCTGTCCAAGCATCTCGGGATCGCCATCGGGACGGTTTCCATCCTGGTCGGCGCCGCCGTCCTGCTCGGCTGGGCGCCGCTGCGCCAGCGCCCAGGATTCGGCACGGTGAGCAACGTCGTGCTGGTCGGCACGTCGTTGAACGTGTCGTTGATGTGGCTGCCCCAGGTCGAGCTGATGCGTTGGCGCGTCACCGACATGCTGGCCGGGGTACTGCTCTGCGGCGTGGCGACCGGCATGTACATCGGCGCCAACCTCGGACCGGGCCCCCGCGACGGCCTGATGACCGGCCTGGCCCGCCGGACCGGTCTCTCCATCCGGCTCACCCGCACCAGTCTCGAGGTCACCGTGCTGCTCGCCGGATGGCTGCTGGGCGGCACGGTGGGCATCGGCACCGTCGTCTATGCCCTCGCCATCGGGCCTCTCGCCCAGGTGTTCATGCCGCTGTTGCATGTCGACACGCGCCCGGCGTCGCCCGTACTCGACACCGCCGCTGGGCACGAGTCGACGGCGCTCACCTAGGCCATGGGTCCCTGGCGGGCGCGATGCCTCAGTCTTCGTCCTCACCCGCGCGGGCCAGCCAGGTTGCGAAGCGGTCGATCGGCACCTCGAAATCGGGGTGGGCGTCGACGAAGCTGCGCAGCCGCTCGCCTAGCCATTCCAGGCTGACCCGCTCCTGTCCGCGCCGCTCGACGAGTTCCTCGATACCGCGATCGGTGAAGTACATGGCTGATCACTCGCTATCGGTGGGATTGTCGGCTGCGTAACGGACCCCGATCTGGCGTCGAGCCTCGTCGAGGATCTCGAGGATGGCAACGGTGTCCTCGAGCGGGGCGTCCGGACTCTCGAGCTCGCCCGCCCGCAGACACCGCTCGACCTCGGCCACCTGAAGGCGGTAACCGTTGCCGGCAAGTTGGTCCTGAACGAACTCTTCGCCCCGCCTCGAACGGACGGTGATCGCGCTCGGCCGTGGGAGGGGGTGCTCGACCCGGATCCAGCCCTCGGTGCCGGTCACCAGTCCCGCGTAGGGGCTCTCGCACGCGGCGCTGGTGTGCAACTGGGCAACCTGCCCCGAGCGGTAGGCCAGCTGCACGGCCGCAGTGGCATCTGATCCGGTTGGGGAGAGGACGCCTGCAGCGTGCACCGTGTCGGGCCGCCCGAGCAACAGCCAGGCGAACGTCGCCGGGTACACACCGAGATCGAGCAGTGCCCCGCCCCCCGCGTCCAGGTCGAACAGGCGGTGCCCGGGAGCGTAGGCAAACGGGTGTGACAGGTCGGCGCGGACGCTGACAACCTCGCCGATCCGACCGCTCCCGGCGATCCGCATGGTTTCGCGGATGAGCGGGTTGAAGCGCATCCACATCGCTTCCAT
>JBHEMN010000059.1:0-8190 GCA_046262575.1 Jatrophihabitantaceae bacterium | reverse complement strand
CGGCGAGAGCGTCGAGTTCCTCGTGCAGGGAACGCTCTACCCGGACGTCGTCGAGTCCGGCGGAGGATCGGGAACCGCGAACATCAAGAGCCACCACAACGTCGGCGGCCTGCCCGAGGATCTGCAGTTCGCGCTGGTCGAGCCACTGCGCACGCTGTTCAAGGACGAGGTGCGCCGGGTCGGTGAGCAGCTCGGACTGCCGGCCGAGATCGTGTGGCGCCAGCCGTTCCCGGGTCCGGGGCTGGGTATCCGGATCATCGGCGAGGTCACCGGCGAGCGGTTGGACGTCCTGCGGCGGGCCGACGCGATCGCGCGAGCCGAGCTGTCGGCCGCGGGCCTGGACCGCGACATCTGGCAGTGCCCCGTGGTGCTGCTCGCCGACGTGCGCTCAGTGGGTGTGCAGGGCGACGGCCGCACCTACGGCCACCCGGTCGTGCTGCGCCCGGTGTCCTCCGAAGACGCGATGACCGCCGACTGGACCCGGGTGCCCTACGACGTGCTGGGCCGCATCTCGACGCGCATCACCAACGAGGTACGCGAGATCAACCGGGTGGTGCTGGACATGACGTCAAAGCCGCCCGCCACTATCGAGTGGGAGTAGCCAGCACTGGTTCAGCGTCGGCCGCGGCAGACCTGCAGGACGGCGTCGGCCAGGTTGGCGCCGTCCGGACCCAGCCCGCCGCGGTAGGCGTTGAGGATGACACGTTCGCGGCCGAGCTCGACGCGGGTGCCGCCGGCGTTCATGCGGGCCGTCTGGATTCGTGCCGACAGCCGGGCGCGTTCGGCGACTAGGCGCACGATCGCGGCATCGAGCGCGTCGATCTGACCTCGCAGCGTCAGGACGGCTTCCGCGCCGACGGCCTCGGCAGTGTCCGGTGCGGTGGTGATGGCGCTCATCGCATTCCCTTTCGGTGGCGCTGGGTCCGCGACCGGAACGTCGAAAAGCCCCGGACTCGCGGCCCGGGGCGTCGGATTGGTTGAGTGTCAGCCAGAAACGACGGGTACCGAGGCGCGGTACCCGTAGAAAAACTCGTAAGAGTGGCGTAGCACGCAGTCATGGTGCCACGGCGCACCGACCTGCGTCCACCTGCACCCCGCATGGCGTGCGCGACGTTGCCCTAGGGTGCCGCCCTGTCCACGCGGTTACGAGGATCCCGACTTCCTCGCCTTCGACAACATTCACTAGCCCTCCGGTGCTGACGGCGGCCCGACGTAGGCTGGTCGGGAGATGACGCGCACCCCGCTGGCCGTCGACCCGGCGACCCTGCTCGACGGCCTCAACCCGCAGCAGCGGGCGGCAGTGGTGCACCATGGCGGGCCGCTGTTGATCGTCGCCGGTGCCGGGTCGGGCAAGACCCGCGTGCTGACCCACCGCGTCGCATACCTGCTCGCCGAGCGCGGTGCGCAACCCGGCGAGATCCTGGCGATCACGTTCACCAACAAGGCCGCTGGTGAGATGAAGGAGCGGGTGGCCGCGCTCGTCGGGCCGCGCGCGAAGGCGATGTGGGTGAGCACGTTCCACTCGATGTGCGTGCGGATCCTGCGCGCCGAGTCGAAGGCGATCGGGCTCAAGTCGTCGTTCTCGATCTATGACGCCGATGACTCCAAGCGCTTGATGACGATGGTCGGCCGCGACCTGGATCTCGACCCGAAACGCTATCCGGCGCGCTCGCTCTCGGCGCAGGTCAGCAACCTCAAGAACGAGTTGGTGACCCCCGCGGCATGGGCGGACCAGGCCAGCAACGCGCACGAGAAGGTGCTGGGGGAGGCCTACACCCACTACCAACGCCGCCTGCTCGAGGCACACGCCCTCGACTTCGACGACCTGATCATGGCGACGGTTGGCCTGCTCCAGCACCACCCCGGCGTGGCCGAGCACTACCGGCGGCGGTTCCGGCACGTCCTGGTCGATGAGTACCAGGACACCAACCACGCCCAGTACGTGCTGGTGCGCGAGCTGACTCTGCCTGCCAAAGCGCCTGGACCGATGGTCGGTGCAGGGCCTGCGGCGGCTGAAATACCCCCTTGCGAATTGGCGGTCGTCGGCGACGCGGACCAGTCCATCTACGCCTTCCGCGGCGCGAGCATCCGTAACATCCTGGAGTTCGAGCGCGACTACCCGGATGCCACCACGATCCTGCTGGAGCAGAACTACCGCTCCACCCAGACGATCCTGTCCGCGGCCAACGCCGTCATCGCGCGAAACCCCGACCGCAAGCCGAAGCACCTCTGGTCCGAGGCCGGCGCCGGGGAGCAGATCAATGGCTATGTGGCCGAGAACGAGCACGACGAGGCCGCGTGGGTCGCGCAACGCATCGACGAACTCTCCGACTGCAATGCCGCTGCCGCCTCCGACGTCGCAGTCTTCTACCGCACGAACGCGCAGTCGCGGGTGTTCGAGGAGGTGTTCATCCGCGTCGGCCTGCCGTACAAGGTGGTGGGTGGTGTGCGCTTCTACGAGCGCCGCGAGGTCCGCGACGCGCTGGCCTATCTGCGGCTGGTCGCCAACCCCGACGACGTGGTGAGCCTGCGTCGCATCCTGAACACCCCCCGCCGCGGGATCGGTGACCGGGCGGTGGCGTGTGTCAATGTCCTCGCCGAGCAGGAGCGCATCTCATTCGGCGCGGCCGTCGAGCGGGCCGACGAGGCAGTTGGGCTGGCCGCCCGGTCGTTGACCGCGATCCGAGACTTCTGCGCCCTGCTCATCGAGATCCGCGGCGTCGCGGCCGGTCCGGACGGCACCCCCAGCTCGATTCTCGAGTCGGTGCTCGACAGGACCGGGTACCTGCACGAGCTCGAAGCCAGCCGTGATCCGCAGGACGAGGGGCGCGTCGACAACCTGCGCGAGCTCGTCAGCGTGACGCGCGAGTTCGAGCAGCAGCGAGCGGGCACCGACGAGGCGACCTCGCTCGTGGCGTTCCTCGAACAGGTCTCACTCGTCGCCGACGCGGATTCCATTCCGGACGCCGGCGGCGGCGTCGTCACGCTGATGACCCTGCACACCGCCAAGGGCCTCGAGTTCCCGGTGGTCTTCCTGACCGGTCTGGAGGACGGCGTCTTCCCGCACCTGCGCACCCTCGGCGATCCGGCCGAGCTGGCCGAGGAACGCCGTCTCGCCTACGTCGGGATCACCCGGGCGCGCGAGCGGCTATACCTGTCCCGCTCGCTGTCGCGCTCGGCATGGGGCGCGCCGTCGTGGAACCCGCCGTCGCGTTTCCTCGACGAGATCCCCGGCGAGCTTGCGGTGTGGACGGGCGAGCTCGACCGGCAACCGTTCGTGGGCGGGTACGCCGATGACGCGGCGGGCCGTTACGGCGACCACGGCTACCGCTCAGGTGGGCCTCGGCGCTCAGCACAGGAGCAGCTCGCCTCCGCGCGCCTGGGCGGCGCCGGTCTGCGCGGCGGTGCCGGCAACCGCGCCATCCCGTCTCTGGACCCGGGCGACCGGGTCACTCACGACGCGTGGGGCCTGGGCACGGTTGTCGCCACGCGCGGCGCGGGCGACGGCTCGCAGGCGCAGATCGACTTCGGCACCGCCGGGCTCAAGTGGCTGATGCTGCGCTACGCCCCCGTCCAGAAGTTGTGAGTGCCGACTTGTCGGTTCGAACCGGTGGATCATGTCCGAAAAGACACATTGCCTTGATCAGCCTCGAACAATGTGAGAGAAGGCTCATCGGCATGCCTTCGCAGTGGGAATCTGCCGCCCGGCTGGTGCGCAGGACCGGCTTCGGGGCGACTGGGGCCCACGTTGACGCGGTCATGCACATGGGCGCGGCCCGCTACGTGTCGGCGATCCTCACGGCCGACCCGGCAGCCGACGTGGGCGCCAAGGCGACGCCCGTGCCGCGGTTTGCCGCCATTGAGTACGACCGCAAGGGCGCGGACAAGGCGGCCAAGCAGCAGTTCAAGAAGCAGCGAAGTGAGCAGTTGCGGGCGATGGTCGCCTGGTGGGTGCGGCGCATGGTCGCAGTCGAGCAGCCGTTCGGTGAAAAGCTGACGTTCTGCTGGCACAACCACTTCGCGACTTCGGCGCAGAAGGTGAAAGACCCGAGCTTGATGCTGGGGCAGAACGCCAAACTGCGCACGCTCGGCCGCGGCGACTTTCAGGTGCTCGCGTATTCCATGCTCACCGATGCGGCAATGCTGCGCTGGCTCGACGGCCAGCAGAACACTTCGAAGGCCCCGAATGAGAACCTCGCGCGGGAGTTCATGGAGCTGTTCACCCTGGGCCACGGCGACGCTTACACCGAGGCTGACGTACGCGAAGGGGCTCGCGCGCTGACCGGCTGGCGGGCCAATCGGGACGGCAGCACCGAGTTTCGCGCCAACCTGCACGACAACGAGACCAAGACGGTGCTGGGCGTATCCGGAAACCTCGACGCCGCCAGCTTCTGCGCCGCCGCGCTCGCGGTGCCCGGCTCGCCGCGCTACGTCGTAACGCGGATGTGGGGCCAGCTGGTCTCGGACACGCCACCGAACGCCGGTGTCGTCGACCGGCTCGTGAGTGCCTACGGGGTCAGGCGCGACCTGACCGCGATGCTGGCCGCGATGCTCACGGCGCCAGAGTTCGGCGCGGCGCACAGCTCCATCGTGGTGAGCCCGGTGGAGTGGCTGGTCGGCGTCGTGCGGGCGTTCCGGGTGCCGGTCAAGACCGACCAGGACGCGATCACGCTGGTCCGCGTCCTGCGCGGGATGGGACAGGTCCCGTTCTTCCCGCCCAGTGTGGCCGGCTGGCCGGCCGGGCAGGCCTGGCTCTCGACGGCCGCAGTGGGCCTCCGGCTGCACATCGCCACGGCCCTGGCCGCCGCCGGCGACCTGTCGATGCTCGACGGGTCCGCACCCTCGCGGGTGGACGCGGTGGCCCACGTGCTGGGAATCGGCTCCTGGTCTGCCCGCAGCTCCGCCGTGCTGCGCTCTGCGGCAAGCGACCCACAGCGGCTCGTCGCCCTCGCCGTGAACACACCCGAGTACCTCACCAACTAGGGGCAAGGACCGATAGCCGTGGATCCCATCAGCCGTCGCCGCTTCCTGATCGCCTCCGGCGTCACGGGAGGCGCCGCGCTGGTGGCCGGCTGTGCGGCCGTGACGTGGAGCCAGTTGCACGACAGCGCCGCTTCGACGCCGCTCGCCGCCGGCGATCCGGTGCTCGTCGTGCTCACCCTGTACGGCGGCAACGACGGACTGAGCACCCTGATTCCCTACTCCGACTCGGCCTACCACGACAGCCGCCCGGAGCTGGCCTACGAACCCAACGAGGTGCTGCACCTCGACGACGAACTGGGGCTCAACCGGGCGATGAAGGGGTTCGCGAAGCTCTGGCAGGCCGAGCAACTCGCGATCGTGCGGGGCGTCGGCTACCCCAAGCCGGACCACAGCCACTTCCGATCGATGGACATCTGGCAGACCGCGTCACCCAGCGCACCGATCAGGACGGGCTGGATCGGTCGGTGGCTCGACGCGACCGGGGACGACCCCGTGCGCGCGGTCAACCTCGGCTCGGTGTTGCCACCGCTGGCCGTAGGCGCGAAGGCGACGGCGTCGGCGCTAACGGTGGGCCGGGCCAGACGGCTGCCCGCCGAGGTGACGGCGGCCCTGGTTGGTCTCGGCAGGGACGACCCGTCCGACGGCGCGACCGAGGCGATGGTGTGCGCGGCCTTCCGGGCCGAGCGCAAGGTTGCCGCGACGTTCGACTCGGTGCTCAGCGGCCCGCAGACAGCAGGTTCGGCTAGCGACGACCTCAAGGCGCAGCTCGACATGGTCGCCCAATGCATCAAGGCCGGGGTGCCGACCAAGGTCTACGCCGTCAGCCTGGACGGCTTCGACACGCACGCCGGTGAGAAGGCGACCCAGCAGACCCTGCTCACCGACTTGGACGTGTCGTTGTCCGGATTCCTCGCCGACATGGCGACGAACCCGCGCGGGCGCGGAGTCACCGTCCTGGTGTACTCGGAATTCGGGCGGCGCGTCCCCGCCAACGCTTCCCAAGGAACCGACCACGGCACGGCAGGCCTGGTGTTCGTCGCCGGCGTGCCGGTCAAGGGCGGCTTCTACGGCGAACAGCCGAGCCTCACCGACCTCGACCACGGCGACCTGAAGTCGAATGTGGACTTCCGGGCGGTCTACGGCGAACTGGTGCACCGGGTGTTGCGGGCCGACCCCCACCAAGTGCTGGACTCCGTGCCTGGGGAGTTGGGCTTCATCACGGTCTGACGCGGGGCGTCCCGCTCAGCCGGCACTACCTCATCAGCCGGGCTTGCCCGGGCCGAGCGGCCGGCACGCGGACGACGGCCCAGCATAGGTCGGCGACTGCAGCACGACGAAGGTGCCTCTGCGGTAGGCCACGTGATAGCCGCGGGCGGTGGCGCGCTCGAGCACGGCGGCGGGCTTGGGTGCCGGCGGATTGCCTCCCGTGTCGGGCGCGAACATGTCCAATGCGTAGAAGTCGGGGTCGGGCGTGTCCGCCTGCGGCACGCTCGTGTGATCGCGTTTGGTCAGGTGCGCGGCGAGGTGGCTGTCAGCCGTTACGCACACATTGCCGGGCAACCAGGCCACCACAGCGCTCGCAGACCGCTGCCAGTTCGCCGGCTGGTGGCGGTAGGTATTTCGCAGGTGGGTGAGACGCACGACC
Source organism: Jatrophihabitantaceae bacterium (assembly GCA_046262575.1). Taxonomy (GTDB): domain Bacteria; phylum Actinomycetota; class Actinomycetes; order Mycobacteriales; family Jatrophihabitantaceae; genus QHCC01. Next base: position 1,562 of record JBHEMN010000059.1, on the reverse strand, counting down.
TGCAGCTCGCCGCCAAAGACGATCAGGGCCAATGGTGTCGCTACCAACAGCGCCGCCAGCGCGCGCCGTACCAGGACTGCCCGCCGGTCCTGGTCGAACAGACCGAGCCGGTGCGCGCCGTCGATCATGGCCAGAACCAGGATCAGCCATGGCAGGGCGCTGTAATGGAACATCGCAGTCCACAGAAAGTGCCGCGAGTTGAAGAACAGCTCGGCCAGCAGCGGTAGCGCGAGCAATGCGTAGCGCGACCGGAAGCACAGCAAGCCGAGCGGTACCACGAGCAAGGCGAGCGTGCGCGCCTTCACTGCGGGAGTGACGAACACGGCCACCGCGTGCCAGGGGTGCGTGACGATGTTGCCGATCGCCGCCGGTATCGACGAGCCGAGCGATCCGAACTGGTTGTTGTAGGCGAAGGCGTGCCCCGTCGCGAAGTGCGGGATGATCACCGCCGTGGTCAGCAGGTACGTCGCGAGGCCGCCGACCATCATGACGGCAGCGGGCCAACGCTCCCGGCCGCGTTGCGCCAGCCGCAACAAGCCCATCATCGCAACCAGCACGCCCATGTCCTCGCGCACGAGCAGCAGCAGCCCGCACCAGAGCAGTAAGCGACGGTCGTCGCGTCGGTCGAGCGCGTCGATCGCCAGTGCGGCAAGCGGCGTCGCGAATGCGATCTCGTGGAAGTCGAAGTCGATCAGCGCTTGGACCGGCCAGCCGAAGCTGTACGCGGCCGCGATCAACAACGACATGCCCTCGCCGGCCCGCCGGCGGGCGAAGCAGTAGACCACCGGGATGGACGAGGCGGTCAACACCGCTTGCGCAATCAGCAGGGCGACCGGGTCGTCCCAGAGCCAGTACAACGGCGCCAGTATCGCGATGATGGGGTGGAAGTGGTCGCCGAAGATGTTGTAGTCGTTGCCCTTCAGCGCCACGATGGGCGCCTGGAAGTGTGCGTAGGCACGCACGGCCTGGTCGAAGATGCCCAGGTCGTAGCCGGTGCTCAGGTAGCGGGCATGGTCCCCGAGCGAGTGCAGGAGGTAGAACCCCAGCGCCACGAAGGTGATGGCGCCGATGGCCAGGTGCCCGCGTACCGCAGCCAGCCGATCGCGCCGAAGGGACGGACTCGGCGACCGCGGCGCGGGCTGGGTCGCCATCCATCTCCCCGCTCATCTCAGGCCTGACCGTTCGGCGACGATTCTCCCACGCTCGTCCGGGGCGCCCCCTCGGTCGCCGGCCGTCCGCGCAGGTTGCGCGCCAGCACGGATGGCGCTTTCCGTTCCCTACCCGGGGGTCATACGCTCGCCCGGTGCCAGCACGCATCAGAGTCGTCATCGCCAAGCCCGGTCTGGACGGCCACGACCGGGGCGCCAAGGTCATCGCGCGGGCTTTGCGCGATGCCGGCATGGAGGTCGTCTACACGGGCCTGCACCAGACCCCCGAACAGATCGTGCAAACCGTCATCCAGGAGGACGCCGATGCCGTGGGGCTCTCGGTGCTGTCCGGTGCGCACATGACGCTGTTCACCAAGACGCTCGACCTGCTCCAAGCGCAGGGCATCTCCGACG
>JBHEMN010000058.1:0-3638 GCA_046262575.1 Jatrophihabitantaceae bacterium | reverse complement strand
CCGCGGGCTCGTCAGCAGGAGCCTCCTCGGCGCTCGGTTCGTCGGCCGGCGCGTCGGCTGCCGGCGGATCAGCTGGTTGCTCCGGTGGCTGGTCTTGCTGCGGTGGCTGGTACTGCTGCGGTGGCTGGTACTGCGACGGGGGCGGGTACGTCGGGGGTGCCTGGTACGTCGGGGGTGCCTGGTACGGCGGCGCCGGTTCGGCGGGTGGTGGCCCGGCGGCTGGCTGCTGTGGGTTGTACGGCGGCCACTGCTGGCCCTGATTGCCCTGGTCGCTCATCGAGCACCTCATCTTGTTGTCGCGGCCTTCGCTCGGCCACACGCTACTGCGAAATGCGCCGTCGATGCAGCGGGACCCCGCCCGAGACCTGCGCAGACCGGATTCTGGGGGGACCCTGCCTAGGCTTGCATGCTCTGAGCGACCACTCCGCGCCGGATTGCGTGGGCGGCGGCGCGGGCCGGCGCCGCGACGGCAGCACTGCCGTCCCCGGCGAATGGCGCCGCTGCGAGTTGCTCGAGCAGATCCAGTACTTGCTTGCACCAGCGAATGAAATCACCCGCCGACAGCTCGGCGCCGGTCTGGGAGGCCGCGCTCAGGACGCGGTCGAGTCGCTCGCCCCGGGCCCAGCGGTAGATGGCCCACACAAAACCCAGGTCGGGCTCGCGGCTCTGCGGCAGCCCCACCTCGGCCTCGTCGCCGGCAAGATCGGCCCAGATCCGCACGGTCATCGCCAGCGCGTCGCGCACGGCCGGCGACGGGATGCGATCAACGGCTCGTTCGTCCCGGCGGGCTTCGTAGACCAGGGCGCTGGTCACCGCGGCGAGTTCGGCTGGGTCGAGGCCGTCCCAGGCCCTCGCGCGAAGGCACTCGGCGACGACCAGGTTTGCCTCGGACCAGATCCGGGCCAGCTGCCTGCCTGGCGCTGTCGTCTCGTCCGTGCCCCCGTCGGCTGCCCTTGACGAGTCACCCCGGCCCGGAGGCGGCGCGCCGCCCGCCACGGTCAGGTAGCCCCGCTCTTCGAGCAGAGCGCAGATCAGGTCGAAGGTGCGGCCCAGCGACGTGGTGCGCCCCTCGATGCGGCGACGCAGGCCGTCGACCTCACGTTGCAGGCGGTCGTGCCGCTCGGCCCAGCGCGCGTGTTGGTCGCGATCGGCACAGTGGTGACAGGGGTGGGCGCGCAGCGCCGCGCGAAGCTGCAGCACCTGATCGTCGACGGCTGCCTTCGACGTCCTAGAACGGTCACGGGCAGCGTCAGGCAGATTCAGGGCACGCAGGCTGGATACCAGATCGCGACGCTCCTGCGCAGAGCGGTGATTGACGTTCTTGGGCACCCGGACCCGGCCGAGCACGTCGACGGCTACCGGGAAGTCGAGCATCGACAGCCGGCCGGCCCACCGTGACTCGGTGAGCACGGTCGGATGCGGATCCTCGCAGTGATGCAGGCCGGGGTCTAGCACGATCGCGAGGCCGGCACGGCGCCCGCTCGGAACTCGGATCACGTCACCAGGACGCAAGGCTTCCAACGAGGCCGCCACCGTCCCACGGCGCGCCCTGGCCCCGTCGCGGGCCAGCCCCGCCTCGCGATCGCTGAGTGCGCGACGCAGAGCGGCGTAGTCGAGGAAGTCGCCCGCCTGACAGCGCAGCTGCTGCCCGTACTCTTTCAGGCTCGCCTCATGGCGCTTGATCTGCTTGACCAGGCCGGCCACCCCGCGGTCGGCCTGGAACTGGGCGAAGGACGACTCGAGCAGGTCGCGCGCAGCGGCGCGGCCCATCTGCGCGACCAGGTTTACGGCCATGTTGTACGAGGGTCGGAACGAGGAGCGCAGCGGGTAGGTGCGGGTCGAGGCGAGTCCGGCAACGCGCAACGGGTCGACCTCCGGGCCCCACAGCACGACCGCGTGTCCTTCCACGTCGATCCCGCGCCGCCCCGCCCGCCCGGTCAACTGGGTGTATTCCCCGGGAGTGACGTCGGCGTGTGTCTCACCGTTGAACTTCGTGAGTCGTTCCAGCAAGACCGTGCGCGCTGGCATGTTGATCCCCAGCGCCAGGGTCTCGGTGGCATACACGGCGCGCACCAGTCCGCGGACAAACAGCTCCTCGACGGTTTCCTTGAACGCCGGAATCAGCCCGGCGTGGTGCGCCGCGACGCCGCGCCGCAGACCATCACGCCAGTCCCAGTAGCCGAGCACCTCGAGATCCTCAGCCGGAATGACCGCGGCTCGTTCGTCGATGACAGCGTCGATCACGTCGCGCTCGTTCTCGCTCGTCAACCACAGTCCGGCGTGGACGCATTGCCGCACCGCGGCATCACAGCCCGCGCGGCCGAAGATGAAGGTGATGCACGGCAGCAGGCCCTCGCTGTCGAGGCGAGCGACGACATCGGGCCGAGGTGGCGGCCGCCAGCCACGCACGGGGCCTTCGCGGCCGCGGCGTCGGGCCGCAACGCCTGGGGCCAGAATGCGCTGTTGAGCCCCGATGTGGCGCTTCAGCGCGGCGTCGACGGTCACGCCGTCGGCGCAATACAGGTCGAACAGGCGGTCCCCCACGAGGAGGTGCTGCCACAACGGGACCGGGCGCTGTTCATGGACGATCACCGCGGTCTGGCCCCGCACAGAGACGAGCCAGTCGCCGAACTCCTCGGCATTGGACACCGTCGCGGACAGCGACACCAGCCGCACCGACGCCGGCAGGTGGATGATCACCTCTTCCCACACCGCGCCGCGGAAGCGGTCGCCGAGGTAGTGCACCTCGTCCATCACGACGTAGCCGAGATCGGTGAGCGAGGTGCTGGCGACGTAGAGCATGTTGCGCAGCACCTCGGTGGTCATGACGACGATCGGCGCGCCGGCATTGATCGAGTTGTCCCCGGTCAGCAGCCCGACCCGCTCTGGGCCGTGGCGCGCGAGGAGGTCGTGGTACTTCTGGTTCGACAACGCCTTGATCGGCGTCGTGTAGAAGCACTTCTGCCCCGACGCGAGCGCGAGGTGCACGGCGAACTCGCCGACGACGGTCTTGCCAGAGCCGGTGGGGGCGCAAAGGAGCACCGCGTACCCGTCCTCCAGGGCCTCGCAGGCCTCGACCTGGAACGGGTCGAGGGCGAACGGGTAGCCAGCCCGAAAGTCCTGCACGACGGGGCGTCTGCCCCGTTTCCGTGCGGCGGCGTACCGCTCGCTCGGCGAGGTCATGTTCCCAGCCTAGGTGCACCGATCAAGGATGCCGCTCAACGCGGGTGCGCTCTGGCTCCGTCATTGGACTGTGAATGCCCGGGCGCTCGTGCCGGGCGGGACGAGGACGGGCAGTGCGCCAGCGACGCAGGTGGTCCCCATGGGCAACGGGCCAATGCGCTCGCCGTCGGCGTAGGCAAGCGTCGACGGCGCGTCTAGCCGAACGGACCTTGCGGTGTACGTCGTCACTGCGGGATGACCGATGTGGCCAGCGCGGGGCAGCGTCGGCGCCAGTCGGGCCAGGGTCAGCCTCGAGACCGGGCCGACGATGGTGACCGCGAACTCGCCGTCGTCCATCCGGGCGTCGGGGGTGATCCGCTTTCCGCCGCCGTACTGCGGTGCGTTTCCGACCGCTACGAGCGTCGCGGGCGTGGCGAGCAGTACGCCGTCCATCTCCACTCTGAACAGCCTGGGGG
>JBHEMN010000057.1:0-11061 GCA_046262575.1 Jatrophihabitantaceae bacterium | reverse complement strand
CTTCGTGGTCACCGCGGTGCGTACCGGGGACGCGGGCGCGCTCGGCATCTCGCTGCTGGTGATCGAGAAGGGCACTGCGGGGTTCACGGTGTCGCGCAAGCTGGAGAAGATGGGCTGGCTGTGCTCCGACACCGCTGAGCTGTCCTTCGCCGATGTGCGGGTTCCCGCCGCGAACCTCGTCGACGCTGAGAACAGGGGCTTCGCGCAGATTGCCCAGCACTTCGTGAGCGAACGGATCGGTCTGGCTGTGCAGGCCTACGCGAGCGCGCAGCGAGCGCTCGACCTCACCGTGCAGTGGTGCCGCTCACGCGAGACGTTCGGCCGTCCGTTGATCAGCCGCCAGCGCGTCCAGCACACGCTTGCCGAGATGGCGTGCCGCGTCGAGGTGGCGCGCGTCTACACCCGGTCGATCGCGCTGCGGGCTTCCGTCGGGGAGCACGACCTCGCCAAGGAAGCCTGCTTCGCCAAGAACACCGCCGTCGCCACCGGTGGATGGGTGGTGGACCAGGCGGTGCAGTTACACGGTGGGATGGGGTACCTACGGGGCGCCGAGGCGGAGCGGCAGTACCGCGACATGCGAATCCTGGGCATCGGCGGGGGCACCACCGAGATCCTGACTGGTCTGTCCGCCAAGCTGCTGGGCTACACCTCATGACCGCCCCGCTTTGCCCCGCCGCGGCACGCAATATTCCAGCTCTTGCGTGCTGCACCGGGGCAAAGGCGGCGGGGGGTGCGGCGCATGACGACGCTTAGGACGGCGGTGGACACCGGCTCGGCGCAATACTTGGCCAACCGGGACGCAATGCTGGCCCAGCTGGGCGAACTTGAGGCCGAACAGGCCAAGGCCGTCGCGGGAGGCGGCGAGAAGTACGTAACGCGCCACCGCCAGCGCGGAAAGTTGCTGGCCCGCGAGCGCATCGAGTTGCTCATCGACCCGGGCGCGTCGTTCCTCGAGTTGTCCCCGCTCGCAGCGTGGGGCAGCGACTTCCCGGTCGGCGCCAGCGTGGTCACCGGCATCGGCGTGGTGAACGGCGTCGAGTGCGTGATCAACGCCTCCGACCCCACAGTGCGCGGCGGGGCCAGCAATCCCTGGACGTTGCGCAAGACGCTGCGGGCCAGCACCATCGCGCTCGAGAACCGGCTGCCAATGATCGGCATGGTCGAGTCAGGCGGCGCGGATCTGCCCACCCAGAAGGAGATCTTCATCCCCGGCGGCCAGATCTTCCGAGACCTGACCCGGATGTCGGCCGCCGCCATCCCCACGATCGCACTCGTCTTCGGCAACTCGACAGCCGGCGGCGCCTACATCCCCGGCATGTCCGACTACGTGGTGATGGTCAAGGAGCGGGCCAAGGTTTTCCTGGCCGGCCCGCCGCTGGTCCAGATGGCCACCGGGGAGGAGTCCGACGACGAAGCGCTCGGCGGCGCAGAGATGCACGCCCGCACGTCCGGGCTGGCCGATTACTTCGCCATGGACGAACGCGACGCAATCCGTATCGGCCGCCAAATAGTCGGCCGGCTCAACTGGCGCAAGCACGGCCCGCTTCCCCAGCCCGATCCGATGCCGCCGCTGCACGACGAGGACGAACTGCTCGGGCTGGTCCCCACCGACCTCAAGACGCCGTTCGACCCGCGCGAGGTGATTGGTCGCATCGTCGACGCCTCGGACTTCGACGAGTTCAAGCCGTTGTACGGCGCCAGCCTGGTCACCGGGTGGGCGAGCTTGCACGGCTACCCGATCGGCATCCTGGCGAACGCTCACGGCGTGCTGTTCAGCCAGGAGGCCCAGAAGGCGGCGCAGTTCATCCAGCTCGCGAACCGCGCCGACACCCCGCTGATTTTCCTACAGAACACGACAGGCTTCATGGTCGGCACGGAGTACGAGCAGGGCGGCATCATCAAGCACGGCGCATTGATGATCAACGCCGTGTCGAATTCGACCGTGCCGCACCTGACGGTGACGATGGGCGCGTCGTACGGCGCCGGCAACTACGGGATGTGCGGGCGTGCATTCGACCCGAGATTTCTGTTCACCTGGCCGAATGCGAAGTCCGCGGTGATGGGTCCTGCCCAGCTGGCCGGCGTCCTGTCGATCGTGGCCCGACAAGCCGCCGAGCATCGCGGCCAGGCGTATGACGAACAGGCCGACACGAAGATGCGCGAGCATGTCGAAGCGCAGATCGAAGCCGAGTCGCTGGCCGCGTTCCTGTCCGGGCGGCTCTACGACGACGGCATCATCGACCCACGCGACACGCGCACGGTGCTCGGCATCGCCCTGTCGGCCATCCACAGCGCACCGGTCAAGGGCGCACTCGGTTACGGGGTGTTCCGGCTATGACCGACCTCGCTGATCGGCTTTGCCCCGCTGAGGACCGCTCGGCGGCGCAGAAAGCGTGCGCCAGCGGGGCAAAGCCGATCAGCGGGGTACTGGTTGCCAATCGGGCCGAGATCGCCCGCCGGGTCTTCCGAACCTGCCGCGACCTCGGCATTGCGACGTTCGCCGTGTACTCCGACGCCGACGCAGACTCCCCTCACGTGGCTGAGGCGGACGCCGCCGTACGCCTGCCCGGCAGCGCGCCCGCCGACACCTACCTGCGCGCCGATCTGCTCATTGAAGCCGCGCGCCGGGTCGGGGCCGACGCGGTGCATCCCGGTTACGGCTTCTTGTCCGAGAGCGCTGGATTCGCACGCGCTGTTATCGAGGCCGGGCTCACGTGGATCGGCCCGCCGCCGGAGGCAATGGAGGCAATGAGTCGCAAGATCGAGTCGAAACGGCTGATGGCTGCGGCCGGCGTCGCGGTGCTCGACAACCTGGCGCCTGACACGATCACCGCGGCCGACCTACCCATCATCGTCAAGGCATCGGCCGGTGGCGGCGGTCGAGGCATGCGCATCGTCCGCCAGTTCGCCGACCTGCCACGCGAGATCGAGCTGGCCCGGGACGAGGCGGCCGCCGCATTCGGTGACCCCGCCGTCTTCTGTGAGCCTTACCTCGCGCGCGGCCGCCACATCGAGGTGCAGGTGATGGCCGACGGCCATGGCACGGTGTGGACGGTCGGCGAGCGCGAGTGTTCGATCCAGCGCCGTCACCAGAAGGTCGTCGAGGAGGCACCGTCACCGCTGCTCGAACGTATCGACGGTATGCGCGAGCAGCTCTTCGAGGCCGCCCGCGCCGCCACCAAGGCGATCGCGTACACCGGGGCAGGCACGGTGGAATTTCTCGCCGATGAGGACGGTCGGTTCTTCTTCCTCGAGATGAACACCCGCCTGCAAGTCGAGCATCCGGTTACCGAATGCACGACCGGCCTGGATCTCGTCGCGCTGCAGTTACTCGTCGCCGACGGTGGACACCTGTGCGCCGAACCGCCCGCCACCGCCGGGCATTCCATCGAGGCTCGCCTGTACGCCGAGGATCCGGCGGCTGGCTGGGCTCCCCAGAGCGGCACGCTGCACCGCCTCGAAGTGCCGGCCGCTGCGTGCGAATTCACGGCCACTGATGCTCCCGCCGGCATCAGGCTCGACAGCGGCGTGCGCGCCGGATCGGTTGTCAGCATCCATTACGACCCGATGCTGGCGAAGGTGATCAGCTGGGCGCCCACCCGTGCCCAGGCGGCGCGCGCCCTGGCCGCCGCCCTCGACCGAGCAACGATCCACGGGCTCACCACGAACCGCGATCTGCTGGTGAATGTTCTGCGCCACCGGGCGTTCCTGAGCGGCGCCACTGACACGGCGTTCTTCGACAGGCACGGGTTGGCCGTCCTTGCTGCTCCGCGCGTCGACGCGGCAGGCGAGGCACTGTGCGCGCTCGCCGCCGCGCTCGCCAGCGATGCAGCCGACCGCTTAGCCGCTCGAGTCCTCGGCGGCATCCCCAGCGGCTGGCGCAACGTCGTCAGCCAGCCGCAGTACGTCCAGCTCACCGGGCCCAACGGCTCTCATCAGGTCGCCTACCGGTACACCCGCGCGGGCTTCAGCGCCCCCGCCCACGAGGGCGTCGCGGTGATCTCAGCCACGCCCGCAGAGGTCGTGCTCGACCACGAGGGCGTGCGGCGGACGTTCGCGGTAGCGCGTTTCGGCGGCGACGTCTACGTCGACTCGCCGCTCGGTGCGGTGGGATTCACGGCCGTCGAGCGATTCCCCGACCCGGCCGAGCACGTCGCGCCCGGCTCGCTGCTTGCGCCGATGCCGGGCTCGGTCGTCAGGGTCGCCGGTGCGGTCGGTGACGCCGTGACGGCCGGCCAACCGATCCTGTGGCTCGAGGCCATGAAGATGCAGCACCAGATCAATGCCCCGACGTCGGGCGTCATCGCCGACCTGCCAGTGCGCACCGGACAGCAGGTCGAGGTCGGCGAGGTCCTTGCCGTCGTAGTGACTGAGGGAGAGCGCCCGTGAACTTCACCGAGACCGAGGAACAGCAAGCGTTGCGCAAAGCCGTTGCAGAGCTGGGTGCCCGCTACGGCTTCGAATACACGCGAAGCAAGGTCAAGTCCGGCGAGCACACCGACGAACTGTGGCGCGAGGCCGGCCGGCTCGGCTTTCTGGGCGTCAACCTCCCCGGCGCATACGGCGGCGGCGACGGTGGAATGTATGACCTCGCGCTCGTGCTCGAGGAGCTGTCGGCAGCGGGCTGCAGCCAGCTGATGATGGTCGTCTCGCCGGCCATCTGTGGCAGTGTGATTGCGCGCTTCGGCACCGGCGAACAGAAGCAGCGTTGGCTGCCCGGCATCGCCGACGGCACCGTCATCATGGCCTTCGGAATCACTGAGCCCGACGCGGGTTCGAACTCGCACAAAATCACGACGACGGCGCGCCGTGACGGCAGCGACTGGCTGCTCTCCGGGCGCAAGATCTACGTCAGCGGTGTCGACCGTGCCGACGCCGTGCTCATAGTCGGTCGCACTCAGGACGAGCGGACGGGCACGCTGAAGCCGGTCCTGCTCGCGGTGCCAACCGATGCCCCGGGCTTCGAGTTCAGCGGGATCGACATGGATATCGCCATGACGGACAAGCAGTTCCTGCTGTTCATGGACGACGTCCGGCTGCCGGCCGACGCGCTGATCGGTCAGGAGGATGCCGCCATGGCGCAGCTGTTCGCGGGCCTGAACCCGGAGCGGATCATGGCGGCCGCTTTGTCGATCGGAATCGCCCGCTATGCGCTGACCAAGGCGGTGGCATACGCGAAGGAGCGAGTTGTCTGGGGCGCACCGATCGGCTCGCACCAGGGGCTCGCGCACCCACTCGCGCAGGTGAAGATCGAACTGGAACAAGCCAAGTTGATGATGCAGAAGGCGGCGACGCTGTACGACTACGGCGACGACGCGGGCGCCGGCGAGGCGGCGAACATGGCAAAGTACGCCGCCGCCGAAGTGGCGGTGCGCACGGTCGACCAGGCCGTGCAGACCCTAGGCGGCAACGGCTTCGCCAGCGAGTACGGACTCGGGGCGCTGCTCGCAACCGCCCGCGTGGGCCGAGTCGCCCCGATCAGCCGCGAAATGGTCCTGAACTACGTCGCGCAGTCCAGCCTCGGCCTGCCGAAGTCCTACTAGTCGCATCGATTCGGTGCACGCCGGCCGCACAGCGTCCACGGTTGCACCGAATCGGGAAGGAATGGCAGAAGATGAGCCGAGAACTGGTGCACGTCTCGTTCGGGCGCGCAGTGGCCACCGTCGTCCTCGACTCTCCTGAGAACCGCAATGCCCTGTCGGCGCAGCTGGTCGGCGAGTTGTCGACGCATCTCCACGCAGCCGCCGCCGATGACACCGTCCGCATCGTCGTCCTCACCCATACCGGCACCACATTCTGCGCGGGCGCCGACCTGAAGGAGGCGGCAACCGAGGGTGGGCCGGAGCACGGGACCACGCGCATGTTGGCATTGCTGCGCGTGATCATCGAACTCCCCAAGCCGGTGATCGCCCGGATCGATGGGGACGTACGCGCAGGCGGACTCGGTATCGTCGGCGCCTGCGACATCGCCGTCGCCGGGCCGAAGTCGTCATTCGCATTCACCGAAGCTCGCCTCGGGCTCGCACCGGCGATCATCTCGCTGACGACGTTGGGCCGGATGAACGAACGGGCCGCGGCCCGCTACTACTTGACCGGCGAGCGGTTTGACGCGGCCACCGCGGCGGCGGCCGGGTTGATCACCGCCGCCGTAGCCGATGCCGATGCCGAGGTCGCGGCGATCGCCGATGCACTGCGCGCCTGCTCGCCACAGGGCCTGGCCGAGACCAAGTCACTGACCACCCGGGCCACGCTGGCCGCGTTCGAGCACCGGGCCGAGCAGGTGCGGGCGCAGTCCGCCCGGCTCTTCGGATCCGAGGAGGCCCGCGAGGGGATGGCCGCCTTCCGGCAACGCCGCCCGCCGAGTTGGGCGAGGCAGGAATGACCGCGGCCCAGGTCCGGGTACCTCAACAGGACCGCAGCCGGGCGACCCGCGCCCGGCTGCTGGAGGCGGCGATCGCCTGTCTGGCCGAGCTCGGCTGGACGGCCAGCACGATGGCCGTGGTGGCCGAACGCGCCGGGGTCTCGCGCGGTGCCGTACAGCACCACTTCCCAACGCGCGAGGCACTGTTCACCGCCGCACTCGAGCACGTGAGCCTGGTTCGGGCCAATGAGATGAAACGTGAGTTGGCCGGGTTGCCCGGTGACGCGAGGCCGGACACCGCCGCCGTTGTCTCGCTCGTGATGAGTTTGTTCACCGGGCCGTTGTTTCGCGCGGCGTTGGCGCTGTGGGTCGCCGCCGCAGCCGAGCCGCAACTACGGGAGCAGATGATCCCGCTCGAGGCCCGCATCGGTCGCGACATCCACCGCGTCCTCGTCGAGCTGCTCGGCGTCGACGAGCGCGAGCCGGGTGTTCGCGAGACGGTGCAGGCCACCCTCGATCTGGCACGGGGCCTTGGCCTGGCGAATCTGCTGACCGACGACGGTCCGCGCCGCGCCCGGATCGCCCGCCAGTGGGCCCAAGTCCTGGACCACGCGTTGCATTAGCCGCTAGCGGACGCCCTCGCGCTGCAGGATGCGGGCGAGCATGTCGTCGCCCTCGCCCGCCGCACGCCGGCGCCGTCCGCCGCCGCCGCCGCTTGGGACGTGGACGTCGCCGTCGGTGTTGGCGTGCCGGCCACCGCCCGACCGCACCGGCTCGCCGGTGCCATTCGGCGGTTGCGGGACGCCGGCGGACGGGCGCGCGACATCGACGTGGCGCCGCCAATCGTGGGCGTCATCGTCGGATCTGGTCTCGATCGGGTCGAACGCGATGTCGGTGAACGGACGCAGCCGGGGCATCGACGCGAAGGGGTCTGCGCTGACCTCGGGGTCGGCCGGGCGTGACCCAAGTGGGCTGAAGGCCGAACGCGCCGACGGTGACCCGACCGGCTCGGGTGCGATCGGCTCGAGCGGGAACGGCCTCGGCGAAGGCTTGTGAGCCACGGGCTCCGGTGGCGGTGGCGCGGCCGGCGACGGTCGAGCTGACGCGGGCTCCGGGTCCGCCGGCGCGGGCGAGAAGGGGGCGCTGGCGATTGCCTCGCTGGCCGCGGCAGGCGCTGGCGCTGGCGACGGCGCTTCGGTGAAAGTGGGCCGCTCCGGCCCCCCGGAGATGAGCCCATTGTGCGACGGCCCGAGTGAGAACGAGCCAACGTCGTTGGGCTGACGAGCAACCATCAACTGCCGCACCTCGTGCTGGAGTGCCTCGATGTCCGAACCGATCACCCGGGTCGTCTCGATGCGCTCCATGCGCAGTTGGCCGCCGACCTTCTCGACGAGTTCGCTGCGCAGCGCAGCCACATCGGCACGCATCGCGGCAAGCTCGCCACTCATCGCGGCCTGGACCTCGCGGCGCAGCATCTCCGCCAGCCGGTATTCGTACTCGCGGCGCGACCCCGCATCTTCGAGCCGCACCAATTCATCGCCGGCCCGGACGTCCAACCCATGGCCCGGTTGGGCCAGCAGAACCGGACGGCGGGTTCCGAAAACGCCATATGCGCCGAGCAGAATCGCCCAGAAGCCGAGCAGCGCGCCCACCGTGGCTCCCTTGCGGGTATCCGTGGTGACGATCAGCCAGACGGCGACGAGCCCGAGTGCGACCGCGAGCACCGTGGTGCCGCCGCGCAGCACGGCATGCAGGCGGTCGCGGCCGGCGCGATCGCCGTCGGGGTGGCGCGTCATGAGCCCAGTTTAGACGCCACCCAAAATCGGGCGACCCGTCGGCTAGTCAGGTTTGCCGCGTTGCTCACGGTCGCGGCTGCCCGGATCGACGCCTGCGCGCTCGAGGAGCAGGGCCGCCGCCACGAGCATCAAAGCTGCCACCAGCAGGAATATCGCGACGCGGGTGTCGTTGCCGGCCGAACGCACAGTGTCGGCCAGCGGTGCCACCCGGATCAGCAGCCCGACCGCGGCGCCGGCGACGCCCGCCCCCACCAGCGAGGAAGCCTTGCCCAATGCCACGCAGCGGGCGATGACGATCGCGGCCATCGGCTTGGCGTCGGGGTCGTGCCGTACTGCGGCACGCACCCGGCGGGCGGCCACGAGCTCGGCGACGGCAAGTGCGGCCAGCGGAACCGGTACGAAGCTCTGCAACGGCGGCAGGGATGAGTAGTACACCCGCAGCAGGACGTAGACGGTGATGGCGAAGACGATGAACGGGACGGCCAGGTCCCCGGGGCCGGTGCGTCGCATCTCAAACCACGACCAGATCCGGCCGCGCGCGCACGCGCGTCACCTCGTCCGGCGCAAGCGCGGCGAGCAGGTCACGCAGCGGGCGGGAGGAGAGCTGCGCGTGCGGTTGGACGGCGAGCCATGGGACCAGCACGAACGCCCGCTCGCCCGCGCGGGGATGGGGCAGGAGCAGCGCGGGATCGTCGCTGCTGCGCTGGTCTACATCGACCACGTCGACGTCGAGCGTGCGGGGCCCCCACCGCACGTCGCGGGTCCGCCCGGCGGCGCGCTCAGCAGCATGTGCCCGGTCGAGCCAGTCGGCCGCAGACGCGCTCGCGTCCGCCACCACAAGTACCACGTTGAGGAAATCACCCTGTGGCACCTGCCCCCACGGCGGCGTCTCGTAGACCGGCGAGAGGGCAACCAGCCAAGGACGGAACAGGTCAACCGCGCTCTGCACCGCAGCCAGCCGATCACCGAGGTTCGATCCGATCGAGAGCACCGCAGTGGTCATGGCCGAGTGCGCCGGATCGTCACGGCCACGTCGGCGAACGTCAACGGGATGGGTGCCTGCGGCTTGTGCACCGTGACCGTCGCGACGGTCACGCGCTCGTCGCGAAGGCACCCGGCGGCCACCCGCTCGGCGAGCGTCTCGAGCAGATTCACCGGCTCGCCCTCGACCACGCGGGCAAGTTGTTGCGCGAGCGCGCCGTAGTCGACGGTATCGCCGAGCTCGTCCGAGGTCGACGCGACCGAGACATCGAGCGCCAGGACGACGTCGAGGACGAAGTCCTGACCGTCGCGCCGCTCAAAGTCGAACACGCCGTGGTGTCCGCGCACCCGCAGCCCGCTCAACGCGATCCGGTCGGGTCCCACCTCTGCACTCAAGGTGTCGTCTCCCGGCTCTTCGTGCGAGCGGTCATCGCGTTGATCGCGGCGACGGTCAGTGCCGCATCCATCGAAGGGCGCACCTCATGCACCCGCACCCCCCAGACGCCGCGCATCGCCGCGTACGCCGTGAGCGCCGTCGTCGCGTCCTCACGCTCACCCACTGGACGCGTCACGCCGTCGGCGCAAGCCAGCAACGTCCCGAGAAACGACTTGCGCGAGGATGCGACCAGGACCGGGAAACCCAACGACACCAGGCTTTCCAGCGACGCGAGCAACGCCCAGTTGTGCCCGGCCGTCTTGGCGAAGCCCAACCCCGGATCGAGCACCAGCATGCTCGGATCGACTCCGGCCGCGAGCGCGGCCTCGACCCGCGCCGCGAGCTCCGCGCGCACCTCGGACACCACGTCGTCGTAGTGCGCCAGCTGCTGCATCGCGGCACTGTGGCCCCGCCAGTGCATCAGGATCCAGGGACACTGCGCGTCGCGCACGACGCGAGCCATGTCGGGATCACCCAGCCCGCCGGACACGTCGTTGACAACCTGCGCGCCGGACTCGATCGCCACCGCGGCCACCGATGCCCGACAGGTGTCGACGCTGACAGGAATGCCTTTCGCGGCCAGGGCCCGGATGACCGGGAGCACCCGCCGAGTCTCCTCGGCCGGCTCGACCCGCTGCGCACCCGGGCGGGTGGATTCGCCGCCCACATCGATGAGGTCGGCGCCCTCAGCTCGCATCCGGACGGCGTGTGCGACTGCGTCGTCGAGTGACAGGTAACGCCCGCCGTCGGAGAAGGAGTCCGGGGTCACGTTCAGCACGCCCATGATCACGACCCGGTCCGTGCGCGAAATCAGCTCGCTCATCGGCCCAAAATAAGGCTGAGCGCCTCGGCTCGGGTTCGCTGGTCGGACTTGAAGATGCCCCGGACCGCCGAGGTCATGGTGATCGACCCGGGTTTGCGGACACCGCGCATCGCCATGCACAAGTGCTCGGCCTGGACGACGACGATGACGCCTTGCGGCTCAAGGCGCCGCACCACCGCGTCGGCTACCTGGCTGGTTAGCCGTTCCTGCACCTGTGGGCGGCGCGCGTACAGGTCGACGAGCCGGGCCAGCTTGGAAAGTCCGGTGATCCGGCCGCTCTCACCGGGGATGTAACCGACCGCGGCCGAGCCGTGCCACGGCACGAGGTGGTGCTCGCACGTCGAATACAGCGCGATGTCCTTGACCAGCACCAGCTCGTCGTGGTCCTCGTCGAAGGTCGTCTGCAGCACATCATCGGGATCGACGAAGAGGCCGGCAAACATTTCGACGTAGGACCGCGCGACCCGGGCCGGTGTCGACGTGAGTCCCTCACGATCCGGATCCTCGCCGACCGCGATAAGCAGTTCCCGCACCGCCGCTTCGGCGCGATCGAGGTCGACCCGGTCGGGCGGATCGGCGCCGTTCACGCTGGTCCCTGGCCGCCGCCCTGACTGTGCTGGCTCGGCTGTTCGTACGGCGAGCCCGACGGTGGCGGGGACCCGCC
>JBHEMN010000056.1:0-5195 GCA_046262575.1 Jatrophihabitantaceae bacterium | reverse complement strand
ACGCAGCACCGTCCGACCGCTTGACCTAGCCCGCGAGATCGCCCGGTACGGCGCCGACACGCCCGGTGGGGTCGGCATCAGTCGGGCCGATGCGCCAGGTTAGCGTCGCAAGGGCGTAGACACGCCGCAAGTCAGGTCAGGGTTAGGCGCGGGAAGGGCGTGGGTATCTAACGGGGACCACACCTGCTATCCAGGAGGACCTCATGGTCGGCCTCATCCTCACCTTGTTGATCGTTGGTCTGATTGCCGGCGCGCTCGCGCGCCTACTCGTGCCCGGGCGCGATCCCATGGGTATCGGCGCCACGATCCTGCTCGGCGTCGTTGGCTCGTTCGTCGGCGGGTTCCTCGGTTACGTGCTTTTCCACCACGACGCGAATCAAGGTGCGCTGCAGCCAGCGGGCATCATCGGCTCCGTGATCGGTGCCATCCTCGTGTTGCTCGTCTACCGTCGCGTGGCGGGCAGCAAGCGCGTGTCGCGCGTCTGAACCAGCTGACCGCCGCTCCCAATCCGCCCCCGTCCGCGCTTGCCGCGGGCGGGGGTGTGCCATGTGTCCCTTAGAATTTCGACGTGACTGACCTGCCGCTTCGTGTCCTCCTGCTCGAGCAGGTTCATCCCGATGCACAGGACATTTTGCGCTCGGCAGGTTTCGAGGTGGAATCCCTCGGGCGTGCCTTGGACGAGGACGAGTTGGTCCAGCGGATCGCTGGGGTCGCGCTGGTCGGCGTTCGGTCCAAGACGCGCATCACGCAGCGCGTGCTCGACGCAGCCCCGAAACTGTTGGCCGTCGGCGCGTTCTGCATCGGCACGAACCAGATCGATCTCGCGGCTGCCTCCGAGCGCGGCATCACGGTCTTCAATGCGCCGTTCTCGAACACCCGCTCGGTCGTGGAGCTTGCGATCGCCGAGATCATCGCGATGACGCGTCGACTGACGGAAAAGAACGCCCTGATGCACGACGGCGTGTGGGACAAGTCCGCCGACGGCGCGCACGAGGTTCGCGGACGCACATTGGGCATCGTCGGGTACGGGAACATCGGCGCCCAGCTTTCGGTGCTGGCGGAGAACCTCGGCATGAAGGTGCTCTACTACGACACCGCCGACAAGCTTGCGCTCGGCAACGCCCGTCGCTGCACCTCGATGAGGGCACTGCTTGCGCAGGCCGACGTCGTCACGTTGCACGTCGACGGCCGGGCGTCCAACGACAGCATGTTCGGCGAGGAGGATTTCGCGGCGATGCGCCCGGGGTCGCTGTTCCTCAACCTGTCGCGGGGATTCGTCGTGGATTATGCGGCGCTGGGTGGGCGTATCGAGTCCGGCCACATTGCCGGCGCGGCGGTCGACGTTTTTCCGGTCGAGCCAAAGGGCCGCGGTGACGAGTTCGTGTCCGAGCTACGTGGCCTGCCGAATGTCATTCTCACACCGCACATCGGCGGTTCGACTGAGGAGGCGCAGCAGGACATCGGCCGCTTCGTCGCGGTGAAGTTCCGCGACTTCGTGCTCGAGGGCGCCACGGCCATGAGCGTCAACCTCCCGGGTTTGGCGCTCCCGCAGGCTCCCGACACCACACGTTTCGTCGTCGTGCACCACAACGTGCCGGGCGTCATGGCCACGATCAACGGCGTGTTGGCCGAGCACAAGGTCAACGTCGAGGCACAGCTGCTCGGCACCCGCGGCGAGCTCGGATACGTGCTCACCGATGTCAGTGGTACCTACCCTGCCGAGATGCTCGACCAGTTGCGGTCGCTGCCGGAGACGGTCCGGTTGCGCGTCCTCGGGTAGCCGGCGGGCGCGTCCCGCCGACTTGCCCAGTGATCCGGCCCCGGCCGCCTGGGCGACCAGCTGCGGCTGAGGCGATGCTAACAATTGCAAGCATCCGCTTGCGAACGTTACCGGCGGGTAATACCCTGATGTTACTGACGGGTAACTGATTGTCCCGGGCGCCGCGGACGGGACAGACACCAGGGAGAATGGGCCATGGGCCACTTCAAGAGCAACGTGCGCGACATCGAGTTCAATCTCTTCGAGGTGTTCGGCACCGACCAGGTGCTTGGCACCGGCCCATTCGCGGACCTCGATGAACAGACCGCGCGCGGCATGCTGCACGAGGTAGCCAAGCTGGCAGAGGGTCCGCTGGCAGAGTCTTTCGCCGATGCCGACCGCACTCCGCCGGTCTTCGACCCCGACACCAACTCCGTCACGCTGCCGGTGTCGCTCAAGAAGTCGTGGCAGGCTCTGCGCGAGAGCGAGTGGTGGCGCCTGGAGACGGCGCCCCAGCTCGGCGGCCAGCTTGCCCCGCGCACGCTCGTGTGGGCCATCGCCGAGCAAGTGCTGGGATCGAATCCCGCGCTGCACATCTACATGGCTGGGGCGCCCTTCGCTGGCATCCTCTTCGCCAACGGCAACGAGGCACAACAGCACATCGCGCAGCTGATGGTTGACCGTGGCTGGGGTGCGACGATGGTGCTGACCGAGCCCGACGCGGGATCAGACGTCGGCGCCGGGCGCGCCAAGGCGATCGAGCAAACCGACGGCACCTGGCACCTCGAGGGCGTCAAACGCTTCATCACGTCCGGCGATCAGGACCTCACCGAGAACATCGTGCACCTGGTGCTCGCCCGGCCGGAGGGCGCCGGCGCGGGCACGAAGGGCCTCTCGCTGTTCGTCGTGCCGAAGTTCCACTTCGACGCCGAGACCGGTGAACTCGGTGCGCGCAACGGTGTCTTCGCCACCAATCTCGAACACAAGATGGGCCTAAAGGCATCCACGACCTGTGAGTTGCGTTTCGGTGAAAACCCGGACCAGCCAGCCGTGGGCTGGCTCGTCGGCGACGTGCACGACGGCATTGCACAAATGTTCCAGGTGATCGAACACGCTCGCATGATGGTCGGCACCAAGGCCATCGCGACGCTGTCGACCGGCTACCTGAACGCACTCGAGTTCGCCAAGACCCGCGTACAGTCGGCGGACCTCACCAAGGCCTCGGACAAGGCCGCTCCCAAGGTCACGATAATCAACCACCCGGACGTGCGCCGCAGCCTGATGCTGAACAAGGCGTACGCCGAGGGAATGCGGGCACTGGTCCTGTACACCGCCACCGTGCAGGACCGCATCATCCTCGGGGAGCACGCCGGCACCGACGTGACGCTGGACAAGGCGGTCAACGACCTGCTGCTGCCGATCGTGAAGGGTGCCGGGTCGGAGCGCTCCTACGATCAGTTGGCTCAGGCACTGCAGACGTTCGGCGGCTCGGGCTACCTGCAGGACTATCCGCTCGAGCAGTACATCCGCGACGCGAAGATCGACACCTTGTATGAGGGCACGACCGCGATCCAGGGCCAGGACTTCTTCTTCCGCAAGATCGTCAAGAACAAGGGCGTTGCCCTCGGTGCGCTGTCGAGCGAGATCACGCAGTTCCTCGAGTCGATCGCGGACGAGGGCCGGCTCAAGGAGGAGCGGGCTGCCGTGCTGAAGGGACTGGAAGACTTCGGCGGAATCGTCGCGGCGATGTTTGCCCAGTTGACGAGCGCCCAGGAGGACATCCGCAACGTCTACAAGGTCGGCCAGAACACCACCCGGCTGCTGCTGTCGGCTGGCGACTTGATGGTCGGCTACCTGCTCCTTCGCCAGGCGGCGGTTGCGCTGACCAAGCTCGACTCGAACGGATTGTCCGATGCCGATCGCGCGTTCTACGAAGGCAAACCAGCCGTGGCGCGGTTCTTCGCGATGACGATGCTGCCGGAGCTCGCGGCGCGGCGCACTGTCGCCGAGTCGACCGACAACGCGCTGATGGACGTGGCTGAGTCCTCGTTCTGAACGCTTGGGGCTCAGGCGCCGTCCTGCCTCGCGCCTCGGTAGGGTCGAACGTGTGACGCCGCCGCGATGGATCGACCTGGCCGGCGCGGCGAACGTTCGCGATCTCGGCGGCCTGCCGACGGGCGATGGGCGCTGGACGCAGCCGAAACGGCTTATTCGATCGGACAACCTGCAAGGCCTCACCGCCGCGGACGTGCGCGCACTCGTCGACGCACATGACGTGCGGGCCGTGGCCGATCTGCGCACCGGCGTCGAGGTCGAGCTCGAAGGGCCGGGTCCGATCACCCGCGAGCCGTCGGTGGTCATGCAGCACTTCTCGCTGTTTCCCGAGGCAGGGCGCAACACCGACGCCGGAGCGCTCGAGGACGACGCAACCCCGGTGCTGCCGTGGCAAAACCGCGGCACCGACCTGGGTGAGTCCGACGGCGCGCGCAAAGGTGCGGCCTGGGTGTACCTGCGCTACCTCCAGGACCGGGCCGACTCGGTCGTGGGCGCCTTGCGGTTGGTCGCCGAAACGGACGGCGCGACGATCGTGCACTGTGCCGCGGGCAAGGACCGCACCGGCGTCGTGATCGCGCTGGCCCTGGCCGAGGTCGGCGTGGCGCGCGAAGCGATTGTCGTCGACTACGCGAGCAGTGCTGAGCGGATCGACAGCATCTTCGCCCGATTGCGAGCCTCCCGAACCTACGCCGAAGACCTCGAGAACCAGTCCATCGACAAGCATCGCCCCCGGGCCGCCACGATGGAGCAGCTGCTCGATGCCCTGGAAACCGACCACGGCGGCCCCTCGGGCTGGTTGCGGGCACACGGCTGGACCGACGAAGACGCTGCCAAGTTGCGCAAACACCTGCTCGAGTAGGTATCGCATAGGTCGCAGGCCCGGGCCGCCCCGAGTTCACGCGGCGCAGTTGAAGTTGAGTTCGAGGTGATGGGCAGTGTTGCGTCTGGGCACCTGCAGCGGGTCGAGCCAGTCGGGGGCAACCCAGTGCGGGACGCCGCCGATCATGTGGCACGTCCAGCCCCGTTTCTCGAACTCCCGATGGTGATAACCGCAGAGCAGAGTCAGGTTGGCCAGGTCGGTACGGCCACCCGCGAGCCAGGGCAGTACGTGGTGGCTCTCACACCAGGTCGCCGGGATAGTGCATCCCGGAAAGGAGCACCCGCGGTCGCGCGCGGCCAGCGCTAGCCGCTGCCCAGCCGAGGCGAGCCGACGGGTGCGGCCGTAGGCGACAACGCCGCCGTCCTCGTCGAGGACGACCGGGATGACCTGCGCGGAACTGGCCAGCGCCACCAGTTCGCGGACGCTGAGCAACCCGCCATGCCCCGTCGTCGCACGACCGGTCTGGTCGGTCAATTGAGCTGTGGTGACGGTGGCCAGAAT
>JBHEMN010000055.1:0-14755 GCA_046262575.1 Jatrophihabitantaceae bacterium | reverse complement strand
TCGCC
This sequence comes from Jatrophihabitantaceae bacterium, assembly GCA_046262575.1. Classification (GTDB taxonomy): domain Bacteria; phylum Actinomycetota; class Actinomycetes; order Mycobacteriales; family Jatrophihabitantaceae; genus QHCC01. The sequence continues at coordinate 14,750 of JBHEMN010000055.1, read as the reverse complement.
GAGCTGGGGGGGACGCCTCTGATCGGCTTCGCGGGCGCGCCGTTCACACTGGCGAGCTATCTGGTCGAGGGCGGTCCGTCGCGCGACCAGGCGCGGACCAAGGCCCTGATGAACGGCCAGCCGGTGCTGTGGCACGCGTTGCTGAACCGCCTGGCGCTCATCGCTCGCGAGTTCTTGCGGGTGCAGATCGACGCCGGTGCCGCCGCGGTGCAACTGTTCGACTCGTGGGCCGGGGCCCTGTCCCGGGCCGACTACGAACGCTACGTCCTGCCCCACAGCCGTTCCGTGCTCGAGCCGCTGGCCGGCTGCGGGGTGCCGCGCATCCATTTCGGGGTGGGGACGAACGAGTTCCTCGACCTCATGAGCGGCGCCGGCGCCGACGTGGTCGGTGCCGACTGGCGCATCCCGCTGGACGAGGCAGTGCGCCGGATCGGTCCGCGAGCGGTCGTGCAGGGCAATCTCGACCCTGCGCTGCTGCTGGCCGACTGGGCGGTGATCGAGCGCGAGGTGCGCCGGATCGTCACCGAAGGACGGGCCGCGGCCGGCCACATTTTCAACCTGGGCCACGGGGTGTTGCCCGACACCGATCCAGCCGTCATCAGCCGGGTGGTGGAACTCGTCCACTCGCTGGAGAGTTGATCGTGCCCGGCCCGAGGGTCGTCGTGGTCGGTGGCGGGATCTCCGGCTTGACCGCGGCCTTCCGGGTGGGTGCGGGCCTGGCGCAGGCCGAGGTGATCTTGCTCGAGGCCGCGCCCGAGATCGGCGGCAAGCTACGGCTGGCTAGCGTCGGCGGGGTCATGCTAGACGTAGGCGCCGAAGCTATGCTCGCCCGCCGGGCCGAAGGGATCGAGCTCGTGCGCGAGCTCGGCCTGCAGGACGCCGTGATCAGGCCCCTGACGACGGCGGCGCACGTGCGGGCCGGGGGACTGAACCATCCGCTGCCGGCGCGGACGATGCTGGGTATCCCCGCCGACGTCGATGCGGTTCGCGCCGCGGGAGTGCTGAGCGAGCACGCACTGAGCCGGATCGCGACTGAGCCCACGGCCGCTGCGCTGCCGCCGCTGCACGATGACACCGCGGTCGGAACGCTCGTGCGGTCCCGGCTTGGCAACGAGGTGGTCGACCGGCTGGTCGAACCGTTGTTGGGCGGGGTTTACGCGGGCCGGGCCGACGAGCTTTCGCTGCGCGCCACGATGCCGGCTCTCGCGGCCCGCCTCGGCTCGGTTGGGGGCTCGCTGGTCCGCGCGGCGCAGGCCGTGACCGACGTGGGCTCTCATGACCCGGCGGGTGGTCCGGTATTTGCCTCGCTCATCGGCGGTCTCGGCTCGCTGCCGACGGCGCTGCGGGAAGCCGGCCGCTTTGCGGTGCGAACGTCGATGACCGTGCGCGCAATGCGCCGAACTCCCACCGGCTTTGCGCTGGAGTGCGGTCCGGCGCCCGAGCCCGAGCTGATCGAGGCCGACGCGGTGATCGTCGCGACGCCGGCGGCCAAGGCGGCGCTGTTGCTGAGGGAGGTCGCGCCCGCCGCCGCCCGGGAGCTGCGTGAGGTCCTGAGCGCGAGCGTGGCCATCACCACGCTCGCCTATCGCGACCTGCGCCTGCCTGCGGGCAGTGGGCTGCTCGTGGGCGCGAACGAGGGCTTCGGGGTGCAGGCGGTGACACTTTCCTCGCAGAAGTGGCCGCTGGTGACGGACGGCCTCACCCTGCTGCGGGCGTCCGTGGGGCGGGCGGGGGAGAGCCATCTGCTGCAACGAGATGACCGCGACCTCATCGCGCTGGTCCGGCATGAGCTGCGTGCGCTGATCGGCATCCACGCCGAACCCGTCGATGCGCTCGTGACGCGGTGGGGCGGAGGACTGCCCCAGTACGCGGTCGGGCACGTCGACAGGGTCGTGCGGGTGCGGGCCGCGATCGCCGCCGTCGCCGGTCTGGGGGTCTGCGGCGCGGCCTACGACGGCGTCGGCATTCCAGCCTGCATCGCATCCGCGACGGCGGCTGCAGACCAGGTGCTCGCGGCGCTGCGCGCCAGGAGAGAATGGGCGCTATGAAAGCCAGCAGGGCCGGCAAGCCGGCCCGCGAACTGAACGACGTGATCCGCTACACCGGGTGGTCGGTGTTCCGGGCAGTGACGCCCCTCGGTGGCGTGGATCGCTCAGCGCGGGCGGCCGAGGTGGACGAGCTGTTCGCCCAGCTCGACGCGAAGGACGTCACGATCCGGGGTACCTACGACGTAAGCGCCTTGCGCGCTGACGCCGACCTGATGATCTGGTGGCATGCCGCCACTGCCGACGCATTGCAAGACGCGTACGGACGATTCCGGCGGACCGCTCTGGGTGGCCACCTCGAACCGGTGTGGTCGAACATGGCGCTGCACCGCCCGGCCGAGTTCAACAAGAGCCACGTCCCGGCGTTCCTGGCCGAGGAGTCCGCCCGGCGCTACATTTGCGTCTACCCCTTCGTGCGCTCCTACGAGTGGTACCTGCTGCCGGACCATGAGCGGCGCGCGCTGCTCGCCGAGCACGGGCAGCTGGCTCGGGAGTACCCGGACGTCCGCGCGAACACCGTGGCATCCTTCGCGCTCGGCGACTACGAATGGATCCTGGCCTTCGAGGCCGACGAGTTGCACCGCATCGTCGATTTGATGCGGCACCTGCGGGCCTCCGAGACGCGGCGGCACGTGCGCCTCGAGGTGCCGTTCTACACGGGAACCCGGCGCAGTGTCACGGACCTGGTACAGGCCCTGCCGTAGCCGGGAAGCTCACGCTTCTTCGAAGGTGAGCGAGATCGAGTTGATGCAGTAGCGCTGGTCGGTCGGGGTGTCATAGCCCTCGCCTGCGAACACGTGGCCCAAATGACTGTGGCAGTTCGCGCAGAGCACCTCAGTGCGTTGCATACCCATAGCGCGGTCGGTGCGTTCGATGACAGCCTCGCCGGCGAGCGGGGTGAAGAAACTCGGCCAGCCGCAATGCGAGTCGAACTTCGTCTCGCTGCGGAACAGTTCTGCCCCGCACGCCCGGCAGCGATAGACGCCGACCTTGTGGTTGTCGGTGTACTCGCCGGTGAAGGCCCGCTCGGTGCCGGCCTTGCGCAGCACGGCGTACTCATCGGGGCTGAGCTGAGCCTGCCATTCGGTCTCGGACTTGGTGACGGGGGGCGCGGGGAGTTCATCTGTGCGCTTCATGCCTTGACGGTACCCACCGAGACAGCCCCCGGGCATTACCAGATGCTGACGATGCCCATGATGCCGGACACGATCGTGATGGCGAAGCCGAGCAAGATCAGCCAGACCACGACCATGGCCGCTGTGCGGCGCGGACCGCTGAGCCGGGTAAGCCCGGTGCCGAAGGCGGCGATGTTCTGCAACTCACCGTCGGCAGTGTTCGGGTTGGCCGTGCGGCCCCAGGCCCCGTCGACGTAACGCTGCGGGTGCGCCGGCTCGTCCTCGTCCCACCGCTCGTCGGTCTCCACCTGCCTAGCGTAGGCCCGCGCCGGGACAGGCGGTCGCGGCAGCGTCGGTGCCCCGGTGTCGCTGACGCGCTACGGTCCCGGGATGGCGTCGCCATCGGTCGAGATCGAGGTCGGTTCGCACAACGTGCGGATCAGCAACCCGGACCGGGTGTATTTCGCGCAGCGCGGCGAGACGAAGCTGGACCTCGTCAACTACTACCTGGCGGTTGGCGACGGCATCGTGCGGGCCCTGTGGGAGCGGCCGTGCATGTTGCACCGCTATCCCGACGGAACGAGCGGCGAGAAGATTTACCAGAAGCGGTTGCCCAAGGGCGCGCCCCCATGGGTCGAGACGGCCGAGGTCAAGTTCCCGTCCGGCCGCACCGCCGACGAGTTGTGTGTCACCGACCTGGCCAGCGTGATCTGGGCGGTGCAGATGTCGACGGTGGAGTTCCACCCCTGGCACTCCAGACGCGCCGACACCGAGCGTCCTGACGAGCTGCGCGTCGATCTCGACCCCCAGCCGGGTACCGGCTTTCTCGAGACCAAGCAGGTGGCCGAGATCGTCCACGAGGTTCTCGACGAGCTGGGTGTGCCCGGTTGGCCGAAGACCTCCGGATCGAAGGGTCTGCACGTCTACGTGCGCATCGAGCCGCGGTTCGGCTTTCGCGAGGTGCGCCGGGCAGCGCTCGCCTTCGCCCGCGAGGTGGAGCGCCGCGCGCCGGCGCAGGTGACGACTGCATGGTGGAAGGAGCAGCGCGGCGCCCAGGTCTTCATCGACTACAACCAGAACGCCCGCGACCGGACCATCGCGGCTGCTTACTCGGTGCGTGGTAAGCCGAACGGTCCGGTGTCCGCGCCGGTCACCTGGGCGGAGCTGGCTGACGTCGAGATCGAGGACTTCACGATCGCGACCATGCCCGCGCGCTTCGCCCGCCTCGGTGACCTGCACGCCGCCATCGATGACTCCGCGTGGTCGATCGAGCCGCTGCTGGAGTGGGCCGACCGGGACGAGCGTGATCACGGCCTCGGTGACGCGCCATACCCGCCTAACTTCCCGAAGCAGGAGGGCGAGCCACCGCGTGTCCAACCATCGCGCATGAACAAGGCGAAGTGGGTCGCCAGCCGGCCGGAGGCCGAGGTCGAGCCGCAACAGCTCGACTGATGCCGCGCTGATCTACCATGCGTGTCGATTGCACTCCGGTGCCAATCAGATGGCCGACGTCCGCATCACTCGCTCGGCGATGCCCGGTCGGCACTGGGCGGTAGGGCGACGCCGAAGCCTGCGACGGCCAGCCGCAGCAACACCTGGCCTGGCGCGAGCAGATCGGCGATGCGGGCGGCGCTGAGCACTTCGAGTTCACCGAGGCGTGTGACGTAGGCGCGGTCGCCGTCGAGGCGCGCCGCGTTGAGCGCATGGACGTTGTGCCACACCTTTTGGCGCGCTTCGCGCAGGAACCGCTTCGAGCCCAGGCGGTTCAGCGGGGCGAGCAATCGATCGAGCAGGGTCTTCGGGTCCCCGAGCTGATCGTCCTCGGCCTTAACGCGGCTGGCTAGTACATCGTCGATTCTCTCGTGGTCACGCAGTCTGCTGTGGAGCAGGCTCGCATCGTCAAAGTCCGTGGGGCTGATTACCGAGAGCATCGCCTGCGGCAGGTCGTAATTCACGTGTGCGTTGATGCCCAGCAGGACGTGCCGGAGTGCAGGAAGATCGTCCGGCGCGGTGAACGCGAGCCGCCACGGCCGCGGCACGGCGTACGACTCGCCGGTGACGAATGCGTCATAGGCACCGAGGTAGAGCTCGGCGAAAGCAACGTCCCAGCGCTCAACCCATTCGGGGTCGAGAAACGTCCCCGACTCGACCGCGTCGCCGACGGCCTGCGTGGTGCGCATGTACGTCGACAGAAAGGGCCGCCGAGACGAGGCAGCTGGCAGGACATCCAGACGTGCCTGCATCTGCGCGACGACGTCATCGACGAGACCTGAACCGGGCACCGAGGTCACCCTTCTCCAGACGATGAGCGCGACTCCATGCGCGCGTAAAGCACGACCAGTGCCGCTGTGGTCACCGCGAAGCCGACGAGGAACAGCCAGGTCAGGGCGTTCGACGTATCGAAGTCGGCATGCGCGCGTGCCGCGGCAATCAGGATCAGCACGAGCATGAAGCACGCGACCTGAAGGAGGATTCGCATCGCACTCCACCGCCGCTCCCGCCACGCGCCCACACCGGCTCCACCCAGCGCGAAGATCGCGCCCAGCATGCGCGCGGTCAGAGGGGTTAGATGCCACGGCCAGACGGCCACGCCGCGCGCCGGAAACAGGTACAGAAACAAGCACATAGCCATCGACGCCACGCCGACCAGAACGAAACCGCCCGCCGCCACGGAACTGATTCGCCCGGAGGAATCGGCTCCCGAGTCGTACTCTCGCTGGTTGCGGAAGAACACCGCGAACACCAGCAACGGGGTAGTGAAATACAGGGCGACCCACAGCCAGAACGCGACGTTGTCGTGCAAGAACCGGTCCCAGTGAACGATCGTTGTCACGCCCATCAAGGTCGCGAACATCCCGACAGGTAAGAACCCACCGGCAACCGTGTGCCACTGCGACGCGCCGACAACCCGAACGAAGAAGTAGGCGCCACCGAGATAAACCGACCCGAGCACCATCGCCGACATCGGCGGAATGATCTGCCAGGCGAACAGCCGTTTCGTGTCGGTTGGCCAGGGCACAAGGACCATGAATGCCAAGACAAGAAACGGGACGATGGCTGCTGCCAATACACGTGTGGGCAGCAGCACCCTGTCACTTCTCGTCGGCTCGTGGTCGAGCACACCGCCCCCTGTGTCGGCCACATCCTAGTGAGCACAAGCCACACCGCAAACATCTGAACCTGCCGGTCTGCGTTGTGTCGCCGGTGAGCCGCTGTGGGTACAGCCCACCCGTGCCAAGCGCGTCGGGCAGGCTGACCGGGCTCCGCTGGAGCCACCTCGACAGTGAACCCGGGGGTCGATTCAAACAGCCACTTAACGGGAAGGATGGCGGGGTGAGCCAGCCCAGCGCGCCAGTGCAAGCCATCGATGCGCTGCCGGAGGAACGCCGCGAGGTTCTGCTCTGGCAGGTGCTGGGCGAAGTGCGGTGGTCGTTCACCCGGCCGATGACCTGGCTGGTCGGCGTCGGGGTGAACATGGTTCTTGCGGCGGCGTGGTGGACCGTGCTCCCCCTCACCGGTCGGCACAGGTCGGATTGGGTGATCGTTGTCGGGACCTACTTCGCCACGTTCGTCCTGGCCGACGTGACTACCACAAACGTGTTGGGCCTGGATGCCCTGCGGGTCCGAGTCAGTCTGGTGCGTGGTGTCGAGCTGCGGCGGATACTCGCGGTCAAGAACCTGGCATTGCTCGTGATTGTCGCCCTGCCGACGCTGCTGGTAGTGGCGCTGCTCACCGTCACCAGCGGGGACCCCTATCGCCTGGTCCTCACCCTGCCCGGTGTCGCCTTTCCGATATTGACCTGGCTGGGGGTGGGCAACGTCGTCTCGGTGCTGCTGCCGGTGGCCGTGACACCGGTTCGGGAACGGTGGGAGCACCGCCGGGATCTCCTGCCCACCGCCCGTTGGCTGTTCCATCTCGTGCTGCCCTATGCCCTGCTCTACGCCGTCAACCCGGTCAGTCACATCCCCGGGGCGGTCTTCCGGAACTGGCCCACGCTGCCGCGAACTCCGGAGTACCGGGGTCTGGTCCTCGCACTCACCGGCTTGTGCTTGTGGCTACTGGGCACCGTCACGGCTCTGCTGATCGTGCGGATGCGCGGAGTTCGGATCCGGTGACGCCGGACGGGTTGGTACTCTCGCGCCCGCCGAACTCGCAGGCGCCCGTCGGCTCACGAACACCGCCCACGCGATGAGGGGGATCTGCAGCGGCAGGCGTCCCCAGGCAACGAACGGGTTGTGGAACAGATCGGGATCGGCGCCACCGGAGTCCAGGGCCATCTGGACGTTCGCCGGAAAGACGATGACGAACAAGGCGGCGGCGGCGAGCGCCCCGACATGTCGCAGCCGCGGGATCGCGAGCGCCACAGCACACCCGATCTCGGCCACCCCGCTGGCATAGACCCAGAACGCCGGCGCGCCCAGGAAGGGCGGGACGATCGACTCGAAGCCCGTGGGTGACACGAAGTGCAAGCTGCCGGTGTAGAACAGCAGCGCGGCCAACATCCACGCCGCGAGCGCGCCTCGCAATCCGCGGGTGTCGGCTGACGGTGACCAGGGACGAGGAGGCATCAGTCGATGGTGCCCCACGTCGGCGCCTAGACGGTGATCAGCACAATCGCCGCCGCCGCCAAGCCGAGGCCGATACGCTGCAGCCTGCTGGTGTGCTCGTGCAGCAGCCCCACGGCGAGCATGACCGTGACCGCCGGGTAGAGCGACGTGAGCACACTGGCCAGCGACAGCAACCCGTGTCGGGTTGCGAGCAGGAAGAACATGTTCGCAGCCGCATCGAACACACCGGCCGCCATGACCAGCGCGAGCATCCGCCCGCGCACGGGCGCGATCGCCCGGCGTTGCAACGCGATCGGCACGATCAGGCAAGCCGAGGCGATGCGGGAGACAACCAGTGGCCACAGTCCGGAATCAGCGCCCGCGCGCGCCAGGAAGATGAAGTAGCAGCCGAAGCCGATTCCGGCCACGAAGGCCAGGGCCAGCACCGGGGCCGCGAGCCGACCGTGCGGGTGATCGGCGCCGGTACGGCTGACCAGGACGACCGCGCAGCCGCCCAGCAAGATCCCGAACCAGGCGGCCAGGTGCGGCCGCTCACCGACCAGCACTCCGAAGACCACTGGCACGCTCGCCGCGAGCACCGCAGTGACCGGAGAGATGACGTTCATCGGCGCGTTGACCATCAATGCGTACATGATCAGCACCCCGACCAGGCCCGCGAATCCGCCCGCTGCTCCGAACGCAACCGTGCGGGCGGTGAGAGCGCCGGGGAACACCGGGAGCAGGGCGCTCATCAGGACGGCGCCGACCGGGTAGCTGTACAGCAGGACCGTCACGGCGCTGTGCCGACGCGACGCGAAGCCGCCGGCGAAGTCGCCGATGCCGTAGGAGACTGCGGCGGCAAGGCCGAGCAGGACGATCACGCCACACGGTAGCGGGGCGCCCCGTGGCTGCTAGCGAACGGGCTTGGTCAGCGTGAACTGCGCGACGTCGAGGTAGCCGGTGCGGAAGCCCGCCTCCGAATATGCGAGGTACAGGGACCACATGCGGCAAAACGTCTGGTCGAACCCCAGGTGACCGACCTCCACCGCATGGGCCTCGAAGCGCTCCCGCCAACGGCGCAGCGTCTCGGCGTAGTGCCGGCCGAAGTAGTACCGGTCAGAGACGCGCAACGATGTCGCGCCGGTGATCGTGCGCTCGATCGACTCGGCCGATGGCAGCTGCCCGCCGGGAAAGATGTACTTGCGGATCCAGGTATAGGTGTCCCGGGTGGCGAGCACGGTGTAGTCGTCCTGCAGGATCGCCTGCAGCCCGACCCGGCCGCCGGGAACCAGCAGCCGGTCGATGGTGGCGAAATACTCGTCCCAGTGGTTCGCTCCGACGGCCTCGATCATCTCGACGCTGACGATTGCGTCGAACTGACCCTGCGTCTCGCGGTAGTCCTGCAGCAGGACACTCGCGCGTTCGGTCATCCCGGCGGCGGCGATCCGGTGGCGCGCCAGCTCGGCCTGTTCGGTGGAGATGGTGATGGAGGTGACCTGCGCACCACGCCCGGCCGCGCGGATGGCCAGTTCCCCCCAGCCGGTGCCGATCTCGAGCAGCCGGGAACCTGCGCGGATGTCGACGGCATCGAGCAGCCGGTCGATCTTGCGGCGCTGCGCGTCGGCCAGGTCCTGCCCTGCGCCGGACGACTCGCCGTCGAACACCGCGGACGAGTAGGACATCGACTCGTCCAGAAAGGTCTTGAACAGGTCATTGGACAGGTCGTAGTGCCGGTGGATGTTGTCGCGGGCGCCCTCGACGGTGTTGTCCTCGTGCTCGGGCTGGCGGTGCAGCACGGCGTGGCGGAGCCGGTGGAAAACCGCCGGCACGAGGTGGCGCATGTTCGCTGCGAAGACCGACAGCACGGCGGCCAGGTCGTCGGCGGTCCAGTCACCGGCCATGTAGGCCTCGCCGAAGCCGATAGTGCCGGTGGCACCGAGCCGGTGGAAGAACGCGGTGGGCCGGACAAGGCGGAAGACCGGCGCCGCCGGGCCGCCGCCGCCGTAGGTGCGGCCGCCCGCTTCCACGACGCGCAGCGGGATGCGCCCGACGGCATTGCGGAAGATCCGCTTGGCGACGGCCGCGCGCACCGGGGTGTGCGGCACGCCGGCGACGTCTGGCCACAATTGCGGATCGACGCCCGTGGTCGGGACGACCTTTCGGCTCTGGTCGATGACGGTCATGGTCAATCCCTCCGGCCGCCGTCACGTCTTGCGTTACGGCTCAATCAGACGACGAGTGAGGCCTGTCCTGCAAGGGCCTTCGTCAACACGTTCGTCGTCTGCGCGCCGGCGGTTCCGTCGGGTTGCTTAGCGCACAGCACACCGAGGACGAAGCCGTTCGTGAGCCCGTACCAGACAGTGGCCCGGCGCAGCATCGCGTGCCGGTCGCCCTGCATCGTGACGTAGGTGACGGAGGCGGCCACCCGGGCTGCGGCGTGGGCGTAGGCGGCCGAGGCACTCGGGCTGGTCATCCGGTCCAGGCTTCCGTGCACGATGAGCAAGCGGCGTTCGGCGAGCTGGCCCACCGGATCGGCCGCCTCGATCCACGGCGCGAGCGCGACGACTGCCCGCACATTGGGATGATCGGCGACGTGCAGTGCGGCGCGTCCGCCCATCGAGTGTCCGACGAGACCCACGGCAACGCCGGGGAAGCGGCGCTGGAGTTGTTCCAAGGCCCAGCGGGCGTCGGCGACGGGTGATTGTTCGGCGCCGTTCCAGCCCCGCTGCTGGTAACGCAGGCGGGCGACCGCCAGCCCGTCGGCCGCCCCGGCCCGGCGCAAGGAACGTGCGAACGGGACCATGCGCAGCACCGCGAGCTGCGAGGCCCGGACCGGGCCGGTGCCGCGCGAACGGCCGCCGTGTAAGACGAGTGCCACGGCCCGGACGGCCCCGCGGGGAACGTCTACCGTCAACTTGGGCTCGGGTCTCACCGGGGGCACGTCTTGTTCGGGGGCGGGAGAGTTCCCGCGATCAGGTAGTCGTTGATGTAGTTGTCGATGCAGGAACTTCCGCTCAGGTAGGACGTGTGTCCCTCGCCGTCCCACGTCAGCAGCCTGGCATTGCGCATCGCGGCCGTCAGGTCCTTGGCGCCCTGGTAGGGGGTCGCTGGGTCGTGCAGGTTGCCTACGACAAGAACCTGCTTGGGTGTGGGGGCGCTCGGCAGCGGTACCGGCGTGCGCACGGGCTGCCAGACCTGACACGAGAACAGGGACGGTGCCGCCCACCGCCCGAACATCGGGTAGGCCTTGGCCCACGTCGCGGCGGTGGTCTTGATCGTGGAGTCGCTCGGTCCGGGTTTGGCGTCGTTGCAGTTGATGGTGGTGTTCGCGTCGGAGATGTTGGAGTAGTGCCCGCCCGGGCCACGCTGGTTGTAGTTGTCCGCGAGCCGGAACAGCCCCTTTGCGTCGCCGTCCCTCGCGTCGATGAGGGCCTGGCCGAGGGCCGGCCACTCCCGCTGGGAGTACAGCGCGGACAGCACGCCGGTGAGCACGATCGACCCGGTCGCCGTGCGACTCTCGCTGGAGTCACTGCTGTGCAGAGGGCTCTGGTTGGCCCGTTTGACGATGTCGTAGACGACCTGGCGAGGATTGCCGAGGGACCTGCACGACGAGCGCTTGAGGCAGTCGTCGCCGAACTGGTCGAAGGCTCCCTCGAAGCCGTTGAGCTGGTTGGCGAAGGAGGTGATGTCATCGCTGAGTGGGTTGACGGCACCGTCCAGGACGGCAACTTGAACGTGGTCGGGGAACAGATGGGCGTACACGGAGCCGAGTTCGGTGCCGTAGGAGAACCCGAGGTAGTTCAGCGGCTTGTCGCCGATCGCCGCGCGGATCCGGTCCATGTCTTTCGCGGTCTGCACCGTGTTGTAGTCAGCCAACGACGCACCGTACTTCGCGCTGCATTTGGAAGCGATGACCTGGGCCAGCCGTTTGGCCTCGGTCAAGCCGGCTGCTGTCAGCACGTCGGGTGAGGCCGCGTTGAGCTTGTCCTTTTCCTCGTCGCTGATGCACGAGATGGGATTTGACAGGCCAACTCCGCGTGGGTCGAAGCCGAGAAGGTCGAAGTGCGAAAGGAGCCGGTCGGACACTTGGACGGCCAGCCCTACGGCAAGTTCCACGCCGGAGCCGCCAGGTCCTCCGGGATTGACCACGAGATCGTTGCCCGTCGTGTTGTTGGAGTCGTGCACCTTGACCAGCTCCAGCTTGATCGACTTTCCTGTTGGATCCTGGTAGTCGAGCGGCACGCTGAGCTGGGCGCAGGAGATCGAGAGCCGACGCGCGCGGCCGGGCGGGAAGGGCAGCGAGCTCAGGTTGAACAGGGCGCTGCAGTCGGTGAAGCTCGCCGGCTGGGGTGCAGGCGGCGAGTTCGATGGCGAGGTCGGTGGTGTCCCCGAGCCGCTCGGGCTCCTGGATTGCGGTGGCGCCACTGCGGCACCGTGGCCGGAGATCGTGGCCGTGCACCCGGCGATCACGGTGGCCGCGACCGCCACTAAGGCGAGACTGCGGCGCAGGGCTGGAATGGGGCGGTATCGAGGCGCGGGCACGAGATGCACGGTACCTGCGCCGCGCCATCGCGGTGCGGGCCCGGCTTCGCAGGAGGCCGTCCAGTAAGAATGTCGGACATGAAGCTGCCCGTGATGCCGCCCGTCGCGCCGATGCTGGCCAAATCGGTGCCCACCATTCCGCACGGCGCGTCCTATGAACCGAAATGGGACGGCTTCAGATCGATCATCTTCCGCCACGGCGACGAGGTCGAGATCGGCAGTCGCAATGAAAGGCCGATGACGCGCTACTTCCCGGAGCTCGTCACGGCGTTGCGCGCCGAGTTGCCCGAGCGATGCGTTGTCGACGGCGAGATCGTCATCGCGACGGGGGAGGGCCTCGACTTCGAGGCGTTGCAGCAACGTATCCACCCGGCTGCCTCCCGCGTCAACCTGCTGGCCGAACGAACCCCCGCGTCGTTCGTGGCTTTCGACTTGCTCGCCCTGGGTGACGAGGATCTGACCGGGCGTCCCTTCTCCGGTCGGCGGGGGCTGCTGGAACAGTCGCTGGCCGATGCGCGCCCGCCGGTGCATGTCACACCTGCCACGACCGACCGGGAGCTTGCACTGCGCTGGTTCTCCGAATTCGAGGGCGCCGGACTGGACGGCGTAGTTGCCAAGCCACTCGACGGTATCTACCAGCCCGACAAGCGCGTCATGTTCAAGATCAAGCATGAGCGCACCGCCGACTGCGTCGTCGCGGGTTACCGCGTCCACAAGAGCGGCCCGACTGCGATCGGCTCATTGCTTCTCGGCCTCTACACCGACGACGGCTCCCTGGCCTCCGTGGGCGTCATCGGAGCGTTCCCGATGGCCCGGCGCCGCGAGTTGTTCGCCGAGATGGCACCACTGGTGACGACGTTCGGCGGCCACCCGTGGGACTGGGCCGCGGCCGATGATCTCACTCGCAACCCGCGATCATCCGAGACGTCACGCTGGAATGCCGGCAAGGACCTGTCGTTCACCCCGTTGCGCCCGGAACGGGTGGTCGAGGTTCGTTACGACCATATGGAAGGCACCCGCTTCCGGCACACCGCCCAGTTCTCGCGCTGGCGCCCGGACCGCTCCCCCGAGTCCTGCACCTACGAGCAGCTGGAGCGGCCGGTCACGTTCGACCTCGACGACATCGTCCCGGGCCTGCGGTAACCGCGCCAGGGAGTCCACGCGGGGAGTATCAGATGCGGTAGCGGCAGAACAGTGCGCCATCCTCCTCGAGCAGGCCGGTGAGGGTGAGTGGTCGGGAGGCGCCGGGCCACAGCTCGCCCACGACCATGCGACGGGCACCGGGACCCGACAGCTGGGGGGAGATGCTCAGGCACAGCTCGTCGACGACGCCGGCACGCGCCAGGCCGGCGAACAGCATCGGGCCACCCTCGCAGAGGATGCGGGTACGGCCGCGCTCCATCAAGGCTGCGCGAGCGGCGGCCAGGTCGACGCTCTGGTCCCCACAGACGACGACATCCGCCACCGGTTCGAGCCGAGCGCGCTGGGTCGCATCACAGGCTGCGCACGTCAGGACAATCGTCCGGGCGTCGTGCGGCGCCGCAGTGAACAGGTCAGCTGCTGGATCCAGGCGCAGCGATGCGCTGACCACGGCCGTGGGCAGCGTCGCGGGCAGGCCGTACTCCGCGCGGATGGCACGCCTGCGGTCGCTGAGCACAATTGCCGCGTAGCCCTCGGCGCGGACGGTGCCGGCACCGGCCAGGACCACGTCGGCCAGGTCGCGCAGCGCGGCGAAAATCCTGTTGTCGCCGGGCGTCTGCAGCCCACGCGACGCGCCGTCCTCGGTGGCAGCGCCGTCGACGCTGACGACGAAGTTGGCCCGCAAACCGCCGCCGTCCAACCAATCGGAGGCGTAGCAGGCGTGGACGTCGACGTCGTCGGCGGGCTTCGGCACCAGAGCACGCATGGATCCATCTCAGCACGGCTCAGCTCCCGCCGGGCGGTTGGCCACTGATGTCACGGCGTCGGAATTCTCGCCGTGATGAAGCGTGCTGGTAAGTGGGTAGGCCAGAGGACGTCGGCGAACGTCGCGCTGTCTCGGATGCGAGGCACCTGGGGGTCGGAGATGGGCAACAAACTGATGAGGGTCCCCGCCTCGGTGGAGCGCGCACTCGACGCCGCGCTGGACAAGGCGCTGGCCATCCAGCGCCCGGTGGTGCTCGGCTACCTGGACCGGGTGCGGGCAAAGCGCCCCGGCGCCACGCCCGCCAACGTGATCGAACAACTCGAGCGGCGTTATCTGACGGCCGTGGTCGGGATCGGTGGTGCATCTGGTGCCGCCGCAGCGATTCCCGGCGTCGGTACCGGGGCGGCGGTGGCGACCGGAGCCGTCGAGATCGCCGGGTTCGTGTCGGCGACGGCGATGTACGTGCTGGCCGTGGCCGAGGTACACGGGGTCCCGGTCAGCGATCCCGAAGTGCGCCGGGCGCTGGTCCTCGCGGTGCTGCTCGGCGAGGGAGCGACGGCTGCGCTCGAAGGCGCCGCCGGGCACGTTCCGCAC